>JAGBJO010000009.1 GCA_017934425.1 Ruminococcus sp. | reverse complement strand
GATTACCATAGCCTTTACCTATATAATCAGGCAGAAAATAGATTGAAACGATCTCTCCATATTCGCTGAACTTTTCCCATCTGGATTTGCAGAAACTTGCAGTTCCGATTATCATTTCATTCTCTATTAAAACAAGTGTATAAAGTCCTGTTTTGGTAACGGTGTTTGCCCAGCGACCTTTGGGTATGCTGTTGAGATAATCTTGCGGAATAATGCCTCTATATGCGTATTTCCAACTGCATTCATATATATTGCTTATTTCAAGGAGATCATCCTCTTGTTGTAAATATCGTATTATCATTTTCAGCCTACTTTCTAAATTCCGATTTTGTTAGTAACAATTATAACACAGTATTGATGTCCTGTCAATAAAAAGCCATAGCACTTCTGACACTACATCAGAAATACTATGGCTTAAAACCTCTGTATAAGCATCACTCATACAGAAGGTAGATATGTATTGCAAGTTTAAGCTTAGATAGCAGCGAAGCCCTTCTTCAGGTCAGCCAGGATATCCTCAACGCTTTCCAGACCTACAGAGAGTCTTATCATACCGCCATTGATGCCAGCAGCAACAAGCTGTTCGTCAGTAAGCTGACGGTGAGTAGCACTTGCAGGGTGGAGTACGCAGGTGCGGATATCGGCAACATGGACTTCGTTTGAAGCCAGTTCCAAAGCGTCCATGAACTTTACAGCGGTGCTTCTGCCGCCCTTGATAACGAATGAGATAACGCCGCTTGTGCCGTCGGGCAGGTACTTCTTAGCAAGATCATTGTACTTGTTACCAGGCAGACCGGGGTAGTTTACAGATTCAACGTTCTCGTTCTCCTCCAGGAACTTAGCAACGATCATAGCGTTCTCGCAGTACTGCTTCATTCTTACAGCCAGAGTCTCCAGACCCAGATTGAGGTAGAAAGCGGACTGGGCAGCAGGGTAGCAGCCAAAGTCACGCATCAGCTGCATTCTTGCCTTGACGATGTAAGCAGCATTGCCATAAGCCTTAGTATAGATAGTACCGTGGTAGCTTTCGTCAGGTTCAGTGAACTCCGGGAACTTGCCGTTAGCCCAGTCGAATTTACCAGCATCGACGATAACGCCGCCTACCTGAACAGCATGACCGTCCATGTATTTGGAAGTGGAGTGGATAACGATATCAGCGCCGTATTCGATAGGACGGCAGAGGATAGGAGTGGGGAAAGTGTTGTCCACGATAAGGGGAACGTTGTTTTCGTGAGCGATCTTAGCGAACTTCTCAATGTCGAAAACTGTAAGAGCAGGGTTAGCGATAGTCTCGCCGAAAACAGCCTTGGTATTAGGCTTGAAAGCGGCTCTTATCTCGTCCTCGGAGGCGTCCGGGTCAACGAAAATGCACTCGATGCCCATTTTCTTGAATGTAACAGCAAAGAGGTTGATAGTACCGCCGTAGATAGTAGTTGTAGAGATGAAGCTGTCGCCAGCCTGACAAATATTAAGGATAGAGCAAAGTGTAGCAGCCTGACCGCTGGAAGTACACATAGCACCGATACCGCCTTCGAGAGCAGCTATCTTTTCCTCAACAGCCATAACTGTAGGATTCTCGAAACGTGAGTAGATAAGGCTCTTTGTAGGGTCATCGAAAACAGCAGCTACGTCGTCAGTTGAATCGTAGACGTAAGTAGTGCTCTGAACGATAGGCACAACTCTGGGTTCAGTGTTTTTAGGTGTATAACCTGCGTGCAGGCATTTTGTTTCGATATTCATGTTACATTCTCCTTGAAGATTTAGTACCGATGAGGGTGACGATACGGGCAGGGGAAGCCTTTTTGAGCTGAGGGACGCAGAACTCAAGTATCGCACAGTACTTGTCGATAACGGTGATGACGTAAGTCTCACGGTATTTCGGCACAGGGCGTGTCACAGGCCACATATGTTTAGCGATGATATCCCGTTCAAGCTTGGAAATATCAGTAACAGCGCAGGCGTTTTTCAAGGCAACTGCTGCGTGCATACTGCTATGTGAGGGCTGACCCTTGGAGCGGCTGGCGTTGTACGTTTTCCTGTCGTAGTAGAACAGGTCATGAAGCAGACCGGCACGGGCAGCCGAACGGGCATCAAGCCTGAGAAACCTGCAAACTACATAGCTGTAGTAGGAGACATTGAGACTGTGCTGGAATCTGGTAGTGCAGATATGGTGAGTGATACCCTTCAGCCTGGACAGTTCAGGGCAGGAGATTATATCGCTAACGCAATCATAGAAACTGGTAGACGAAAGATCCTTACCGGAACAGATAGCTTTCAGCATAATATCAGATCCTTATCGGTTTATTCGGAATTACCGTAATTACATTATACTATACTCTTTCTGAAAATGCAAGACCAAATCAGACATACATTGAAAATTTTTTTATCAGTGGATTAATATGAAAAAGACGTGAAGCGACTGTATAAGTCTACAGAAAAATATGTTGATATGATGAAATCCGTGTGAGTAATCTGTTACATTTCAGTAAATTGCTTGACAAATGGTTTTTTTGAGTGTATAATATAAAAGACTACAGGAGGCACTGCCTGTTAAACAAACTGAAAGGAAAATACATAATGAAAACTTTTACAAAAAGAATCATAGCTGTTGGAGTACTCCTCTGCGTTGCAATGTCAGGTATCGTTGGATGCAGCAATACTCAGCAGAATTCCAATTCTTCCGATGAGGAAGCTGTTTTACAGATACCTTTTACTATTGATGACGGCGATAAGGCTGGCATTGACGATCCCAACAAGGACAGCGCACTGGATAACGACGACCCCACTGAGCCTGCAAGCGGCACAGCTTCTACAACCGCTGCTTCTACTGCTGCTTCCGGTGCTTCCACAACTACTACAGCCGCAGTTCAGGACACTACTGAGATCCAGACTGTAACAAATGCTGATGGTCAGCCTGTTACAGAGGTAGTTACAGTTACCGACGACAAGGGCGCAGTTGTTACTGACGCAAAGGGCGAGACTGTTACTTCCGTAGCTTATGTTACAACTATCGTAAGAAATACATCTGCAAAGACTGAGGGCACTCAGGCTGCAAATGCTACAACTGAGGCTGCTGCCGGTACACAGGCTGTTGTTACAGATCCTATAAAGACAGGAAGCGCCTATCAGTCAAAGACACAGAGCAAGTACGCTATGTGGCTGGATATCTCCAAGGACGAGAACTTCTACTTCGAGGGTGATTTCATCACTGTTGAGTTCAAGGTAAAGGAAGATATCCCTGACGGCGATTACAAGATCAGAATTTCTCCCGACCTGTCAGATATCGCTGGCAAGACTATTTCTCCCGGCAAGGTAACTGACGGTCTTATCAGAGTAAACAACGGTCAGGCAGATGCTATCGACGCTTCTTCCGAGACTGCTGATAACTTCTACTACGGCGACCAGATCGCTTGCAAGCAGGGCGATACAGTCGAGTTCAAGATCAATGTTAAGAACAACACCGGTCTTGCTGCATTCTTTATGTGGTTCTACTATGATTCCAACGCACTGGAAGTAGTTGACGCATATCCTTCTGGTGAGTTTGCTAAGATCGCTAAGAGCACAGAGTTCGGTTCACCCAAGAACGCTGAGGAATAATTTTTACGGCGCTGTCCACTGCGGCAGCGCCTTTTTTCTTTAAACTTGTCTTGACAAGACGTTCCATTAGATGTATAATATACTAAGCGGCAGACCGGGGGCACCACTTTTTGCCGCTATAAAAAAGTAATGCAAAGGGGCTAATCATGAACTCAGCATTATACAGCACACTCAGATGTGCAGGCGCCGGCAATATTGTTATACTCATTTTCGGCATCGTAGGGGCGAAGTGCGCCCTCATGCCGGATACTTTGCAATATCTGACCGGCGCAGAGGATACTATCCACGATCTGCGGCGGTCTTTTTTATGCGCTGACTGCCGGAGTATATCTATAAACTGAAAGGAAGCGTAAGAATGAAAAATTACCACACACAAATGGAAGCCGCTAAAATGGGCATCATCACCCCTGAAATGGAAGTAGTGGCTAAGAAGGAATATATGGAGCCTGAAAAGCTTCGTGAACTGGTTGCTAAGGGCGAGGTTGCAATTCCCTGCAATGTTCTCCACAAGTCCATTTCCCCTGAGGGCATCGGTACTGGCATGAGAACCAAGATCAACGTAAATCTGGGTATTTCCGGCGATGCCAAGAACTATGACCTGGAAATGCAGAAGGTTGAAATGGCTCACAAGTTCGGCGCTGAGGCTATCATGGATCTGAGCAACTACGGCAAGACTAATACTTTCCGTACAAAGCTGGTTGAATGCTCTCCTGCAATGATCGGTACAGTTCCTATGTACGACGCTATCGGCTATCTTGAGAAGGACCTGCTGGATATCACCGCTGAGGACTTCCTGAAGGTAGTTCGTGCCCACGCTGAGGAAGGCGTTGACTTCATGACTATCCACGCTGGTATCAACCGCAGAGCAGTTGAGGCTTTCAGACGTGAGGGCAGAAAAATGAACATCGTTTCCCGTGGCGGTTCTCTGCTGTTTGCGTGGATGATGATGACAGGCAATGAGAACCCCTTCTTCGAGCATTATGACGAGGTTCTGGACATTCTCTACGAGTACGATGTAACTATCAGCCTCGGTGACGCTCTCCGTCCTGGCTGTATCGACGACGCTTCCGACGCAGGTCAGATCTCTGAGCTTATCGAGCTGGGCAACCTGACTAAGAGAGCATGGGAGCGCAATGTACAGGTAATGGTCGAGGGTCCCGGACATATGGCAATGAACGAGATCGCCGCAAATATGACAATGCAGAAGCGCATCTGCCACAATGCACCTTTCTACGTTCTCGGACCTCTGGTAACTGATATATTCCCTGGCTATGACCATATCACTTCCGCTATCGGCGGCGCTATCGCAGCAGCAAGCGGTGCGGATTTCCTGTGCTATGTTACACCTGCTGAGCATCTGCGTCTGCCCGACCTGAGCGACGTTAAGGAGGGAATCATTGCCAGCAAGATCGCTGCTCACGCTGCTGATATCGCAAAGGGCGTTCCCCACTCCAGAGACCGTGACAACGCTATGGCTGAGGCAAGACAGGTGGTTGACTGGGATAAGATGTTCGAGATCTGCGTTGACCCCGACAAGGCAAGGGAGTACTTTGAGAGCGTTCCCCCCGCAGACCGTCATACCTGCTCAATGTGCGGAAAAATGTGCGCTGTAAGGACAACAAATATGATCCTTGCCGGCGAAAAGGTAGAGTTCTGTACAGAGCTTTGATGTAATTGCAAACGGACAGCAAAGTTACACGATGCTGTCCGCTTTTGCGTATTTGTAGCAGGAGGAATGTAGTATGCATGAAGAAATTGAGATAATTAAGCTGATTGCTGAAAAATACAGCGAGGATATACGCATTTTCTTTGAGCCGAGTAAAAGTATCAGCGAGATAAACACATTCGAGCAAAATTCCGGCATTTCGCTGCCTGATGAACTGCGTGAATTCTACCAGCTTGCAGGCGGTTTTGACTGTATCACAGCTTACATGAACTTGTGGAGCCTGGAAACGGTTGCGGAGCATTTTGCTGAGGGGTACAATGACTGGTTCGAGGAGGGGGACGGCGGAAATTACGTCGTTCTCGGCTCAGACGGCGCAGGCAGCTACCTGCTTATGCGCCTTGCTGACAGCCATTTTCTGCGCTATGGCGATGAGGGGGAAGTCATGGAAATTCCCTCATTGAAAGACCTTCTGTGCTGGAATATAGCCGAATTTTACGAAATTATCCAGGAATCCGGCGAGGACGAGCGTGTTGCTGACTATCTTGAAAGGAATGCAGACAGGCTGTAAAACAAAAAGTGGGAGCATTGCAAAAAATGCTCCCATTTTCATTACTTTTTGCCAAAAAGTGAGAAACCCTTCTTCTCATAGGGCTCGCTTGTGTAGTCGAGGACTTTGTATCCTGTTTCCTCAATAGCCGCAACCAGCTTGTCCTTGTCCGGCTGAGTCTCTGAGATGACCTCAGTAGTGCCGGCGGAGTGGGAGGAAGTGACCTTTTTAACGTCGAAAGCCTTGCGAACAGCGTCATTGACGTGTGCCTCGCACATTCCGCACATCATGCCGTCAACTTTGAGTGTAGTCTTGAACATATCATGACCTCCTGTGAATTTAGTTTATACAAACATTATAGCACATTGTTCGAGAAAATGCAAGTGTATAAGCGACTTAACACACGGCAACAGCATTTACTTTCCGTGAAACATTTTCTGATATACAATGGAAAACTACCGGTTCCCGAAGAAAGCCATGCGCCGGAATTATTTCCGGCGACAGGCTAGTAAGGATTTGTCCTTTCTTGGGCTACAGAAAGACTTGCCGGGAAAAATCGGCAAAGGTGGGGAAAAAGGGGGTTCAGGAAAGGGGAGTCCAGAGGGGAAAACCTAAGGGGGAAAAGGGGGAGGAAATGCCGATTTTTGTC
>JAGBJO010000008.1 GCA_017934425.1 Ruminococcus sp. | reverse complement strand
CCCCTTTCCTGAACCCCCTTTTTCCCCACCTTTGCCGATTTTTCCCGGCAAGTTTTCCGGATACCCAAGAGAGTGCAGACCCTTACCAGCCTGTCGCCGGAAATTATTCCGTTGCATGGCTTTCTACGGAAACCGGTAGTTTTCCATTGTATAAAAGTAAATGCTGTTGCCGTGGCTTTTTTTGCAAAAAGCCTTGACAATCGGCTCTTTCTGGGATATAATTAAAAGTGGCATTGCCGGACTGACTGTAACTTTTCGCCTTCGACCCTTACCCGGCGAAGGCTTTAATATTATAATGCGTAATTCGTAATGCGTAATGCGTAATTGTAGCACCGCCCATATCGGCGGAAACTTGTGCTGTCCGGCTGAAATGCAGTTGTGCGGAATGATTTGTGCGGCACAGAAAGTGCAGAGCGCAATTACGAATTACGCATTACGAATTATCAAAGGAGATTATCTTTATGCAGTGGACAGGACTTAATGACCTTCGTGAAAAATATCTCTCGTTCTTCGAGAGCAAGAACCATACAAGAATGGCAAGCGCTTCACTTGTGCCTCAGGGCGACAAGAGCCTTCTGCTCATCAACTCCGGTATGGCTCCGCTGAAAAAATTCTTCCTGGGACAGGCTACTCCTCCTAACAAGAGAGTTACTACCTGCCAGAAGTGCATCAGAACTCCCGATATCGAAAGCGTTGGTAAGACCGCTCGTCATGGTACTTACTTTGAGATGCTCGGTAACTTCTCTTTCGGTGACTACTTCAAGAACGAAGCTATCGCCTGGGCATGGGAGTTCCTTACAGGTACTCTTGCTATCCCTGCTGACAGACTTTGGATCACTATATATGAGAGCGACGACGAGGCTGAACAGATCTGGGAAAACAGCATCGGTATCCCTCACGATAGAATTATCCGCCTGGGCAAAAAGGACAACTTCTGGGAGCATGGCTCTGGTCCTTGCGGCCCTTGCTCTGAGATACACTTCGACAGAGGCGAGGAGTACGGTCCTTTCGAGAGCTTCGAGCAGGCAAGCGACTGCGACAGAGTTATCGAGATCTGGAACCTGGTATTCAGCCAGTTCGACAGTGACGGCAACGGTCACTACGAGGAAATGAAGAGCAAGAACATCGACACAGGTATGGGTCTTGAGAGACTTGCCTGCGTTATGCAGGGCGTGGACAATATCTTCGAGGTAGATACTGTTCAGAACATCATGCGCCATATCTCCAAAATCGCTGGCGTTCAGTACAAGACCGACGCTAAGACTGACGTTTCTCTCCGTGTCATCACTGACCATATAAGAAGTACTACATTCATGGTAGGCGACGGTATCCAGCCTTCAAATGAGGGCAGAGGCTACGTTCTCCGCCGTCTGCTCAGACGTGCTGCACGTCACGGCAGACTCCTCGGTATCACTAAGCCCTTCCTGTGCGATGTCTGTGATACTGTTATCAACGAGAACGCTGGCGCTTATCCGGAACTTGCTGAGAAGCGTGAGTACATCAAGAAGATAATCAGCGTCGAGGAAGAAGCTTTCGCAAGAACTATCGACAAGGGCAGCGAGCTGCTGGGTCAGTACATCAGTAATCTGGCTGAGCAGAAGGCAACTGTTCTCTCCGGCGAGGACGCTTTCAGACTTTCTGATACATACGGTTTCCCCATTGACCTGACTGTTGAGATATGTGAGGAAAAGGGCGTTACTGTAGACGTAGAGCGTTTCAAGGAACTGGTTCTTGAGCAGAGAATGAGAGCTAAGGCTGACCATGCTGCAAAGGCTGGCTCATCATGGGCTGACGGCAGCATCAGAGTTGACGCTCCTGCTACTGTATTTACAGGATATACAAGCTTCGCTGAGGACGATGCAAAGGTTCTTGCTATATACAAGGACGGCGCAGAGGTAGAGTCCGCTTCTGAGGGCGAGGACGTTGTTATCGTTCTCGATAAGACTCCTTTCTATGCTGAGAGCGGCGGACAGGTAGGCGATACAGGTACTATTTCCGGCGCAAGCAGCAATGCTGAGGTCCAGGATACTATCAAGTCCGAGGGTCACTTCCTCCACATCGCTTCTATTACCGAGGGCACTGTTTCCAAGGGCGATACCGTAAGCGCTGTTATCAATAAGGAGCGCAGACTGTCTGTTATGCGTAACCATACCTCCGCTCACCTTCTTCAGAATGCTCTGAGAAAGGTTCTTGGTGACCACGTTCATCAGGCTGGTCAGCTTGTAAACGAGAACGCCTGCCGTTTCGACTTCAACCACTTCTCCGCTATGACTGAGGAGGAGATCGCTCAGGTCGAGTCTATCGTAAATAACGTTATCATGTCTGCTATCAGCGTTACTATGGAGGAGATGCCCATTGAGGAAGCTAAGAAGCTGGGCGCAATGGCTCTCTTTGGCGAAAAGTACGGTGATACAGTAAGAGTTGTTACCGCAGGTGACTCTGTTGAGTTCTGCGGCGGTACTCATATTTCAAATACATCACAGATCGGTCTTTTCAAGATCGTTTCCGAATCATCTGTTGCTGCCGGCGTAAGACGTATCGAAGCTGTTACAGGTACAGGCGTGCTTGACCTGATAAATGGTTACAAGTCAACTATCGCAAGGGCTGCAAAGGCTCTCAAGCTTGCAAACGTAAGCGAACTTCCTGAGAAGTGTGCAGCAGTTTCTGCTGAACTGAAGGATAAGGAGAAGGCTCTGGAAAGCCTGAACCAGCAGATCGCTAACGCTAAGGCTGCTGCTGTATTCGACAGCGCTGAGGAGGTTTCCGGCGTTAAGGTCATCGCTGCAAGAATGGACGGCAGCACTCCTGACGCTCTGAGAAAGCTTGGCGACAGCATCAAGGACAGAGATGACGCTGTAGTTGCACTCTTTGCCGGCGTAAACGGTGAAAAGGGTACTCTCTTTGTTGCCTGCACTAAGGCTGCTCTGGATAAGGGCGCTCACGCTGGTAAGATCGTACAGAAAACCGCTGCTGTTACAGAAGGCAAGGGCGGCGGAAGACCTGACAGCGCTATGGCTGGTATCGGAAACATTGCTCTGACCGATAAGGCTATCGAGTCATTCAAGGACATCGTAGCTGAATTCATCAAGTAAGGAGTATTTTAACTATGGATTGCTTATTCTGTAAGATCATTGACGGCGAGATCCCCAGCACTAAGGTGTATGAGGACGAGTATGTTTATTCATTCAAGGACATCGCTCCTATCGCCCCCGTTCACTACCTTATCATACCAAAGGCACACATCGCTTCTGCTAATGAGATCACTGAGGAGAACTCCTCACTGGTGGCAAGAGTTTTTGAGGCTGCTGCTAAGATCGCAAAGGCTGAGGGAATCGAAAGCTACCGCATCATCAACAACTGCGGTGATGATGCAGGACAGACTGTAAAGCACCTGCATTTCCATATGCTTGCAGGCGTTAAAATGGGCTGGGGTCCTGAGTCACTGGGCAAGACTGAATAAGGAGAGACATCATGGCATCAACCTATAAAATCACTATCGCAGGTCTGGAGCGTGAGCTTCCGATCTGCCCTCTCAATGACAAGATCGATATCGCAGCATTCGTTATGTTCTCAGACGTGGAGATAACTGTAGCTTCCGCTGAGGAACTGCTGAAAAAGTGCCCGGATTTCGACGTTATCCTTACTGCCGAGTCAAAGGGTATCCCAATTGGCTATGAAATGTCAAGACAGTCCGGAAAGCCCTATGTTGTCGCAAGAAAGTCCGTTAAGCTGTATATGACTGACCCTATCGCAGTTACAGTTAAGTCTATTACTACTGCCGCTGAGCAGACACTTTATCTGTCAGCAGACAAGGCTGAAATGCTCAAAGGCAAGAAGGTGCTGATTGTTGACGATGTTATCAGCACTGGCGAGTCACTTAAAGCACTGGAGCAGGTCGTAACCGAGGCTGGCGGAAATATCGCTGGCGAAGCAGCAGTCCTTGCTGAGGGCGATGCAGCTGACAGAACTGATATAATCTTCCTGGAAAAACTTCCCCTTTTCTTCAAGTAAACCGATATGGAAATAAGGAAAGTGGAAGGTGACAAGAAGCAGTACCTTGATCTGCTTCTTTTAGCCGATGAACAGGAAAGCATGATAGACCGCTACCTCGAAAGAGGAACGATGTATATCCTCTGCGACGACGGTGTGAAAGCTGAATGTGTGGTAACTGATGAGGGAAACGGTGTGCTTGAACTGAAGAACCTCGCTGTTTACCCGGAATTTCAGGGAAAAGGATATGGAAAGAAAATGTTGCTTTTCCTTGAGGAGTTCTACTGCGGCTTATTCGATACCCTGATCGTCGGAACTGGCGACAGTCCACTCACTATACCTTTTTACGAAAAATGCAGATTCGTTCGCAGCCATGTTGTCAAGAATTACTTCATCGACAACTACGACCACCCTATATACGAGGGCGGTGTACAGCTGGTTGACATGATATATCTGGAAATGCCGATATAAGGGAGAAAAAATAATATGAAGCGAAAAATGATCGGTGCGGCAGCAGCATATATGTCGGGATTATTTTTCGCTTCATTCTTTATAAGTTCCGATGGTATCTGTATGCTGATCTCCGCTGTTATCGGACTTGGACTTGCGCTGAGAAAGCGGCTTATAAGTTCCGGTGACATTATTATGATCTTGGCGGCGTTCACTATAGCGGTGGGAGTTTTCACATTTACCGATAACCGGAACGCCCGGACAGTGAATGAGCTTTCAGGGACAGAGCGCAGCTTTTCCGGCGAAGTCACGGATATTTCACGTTACAGCGGAAATTATGCCTCATACGTTCTGAAAGGCGATGAGAATGGCGTAAATGTGAAGGTCAGCTTCTACACCTCTGACCTTGATGCGTCTTACGGCGATATTATCACCATTGACAGCTGCACCCTGAATCCACCGGAAAACAGCTACCTTTTTGCCAGTGAGAACTGGCAGAAGTCCCGGCACGTATTCCTTGAGATCACCAGCGCAAAGGGAATTACCCTTGAAAAACGGTGTAAACGTCCCCTGAAAAACGCCCTTGCGGATCTCCGGGAACAAACGATGCAGCGCTTCTGCGATACCCTGGGAACGGAAGCAGGCGGATTCCTCAGCGGAATGGTTTTCGGAGAAAAGGGCGGAATCGACGACAGCAGCAGACTCAGCCTGTATCGCTGCGGTATCGGGCATATCCTGGCAGTTTCCGGGCTTCATGTGTCTATAATTGCCGGACTTCTCATGTGGATAATGCGAATCGCCGGAGCTGGCAGAACAGCAAGCTTTGCGGCAGCTGAACTGCTTATGCTAATGCTGATTGCGCTGGCAAACTATCCCGTTTCAGCGCTGAGAGCGGCTATCATGATGAACCTTATCTTCGGCGCACGGCTTTTCCGGCGAATACCAGACAGGCTTACCTCACTGGCAGCGGCGGCACTTCTGATATGCCTGTGTGACCCGTATGCGGTTTACAGTTCCGGCTTCATGCTCTCTCTTTCCGGAACATTCGGCATAGCGGTCTTTGCGCCGTTCATGGCAGGGAATATCAAAAACCGCATACTTTCCTCAATGGCTCTGGGATTCTGGACAATGCTGGCGATAATGCCAGTCAGCATACTTTACTTCGATGAAACGTCTATAATCTCACCGCTGACAAATATCCTGCTGGTTCCCATGTGTACTGCGGCGATGTGTGCAGGAATGGTTTCCATGCTGTCGCTGGGGTATCTGGACGCAGTTCTGTATCCGGCAGGTTTGCTTATAAGGGCAGTGCTGAGAATATCGGACAGATTTTCCGGACTGAACATATTCATTACCGGATTTGACCGTAAACTCCGGCTGATTGCGGTTTGCCTGGGCGCAGCAGTGGTATTGGTACACCTTTTTACGAAAAAACGCAAAGTCGTTCTCTGTGTGGTTACAGCCTCGGTCGTCGCTTTCAGTGCCTTTTCGCAGATTCGTATGAAGGAGCTGCGGAGGAATTTTACAGCGGCAGTTATCGGCGAGGAAAGAAAATGTGCGGCGGTGATGATATGCGGAAATTCCGCTGTCGTAGCCGATCTTTCCGGAAACCGCAGAACTGCGGAATATGCGGAAAAGTATCTTGCCGAAAACGGCATCACCAGAACCAATGCCGTGATACTTACCCGGAACGTGAACGCACAGTTTGCAGTATACAAGCAAGCGCTGTCCGGAGTTCAGACGCAGGCGTGGGTTGAGTACGGCTTCATGGGTTCTGAAAGTTTCACGGCAGGGGAAATGGAACTGAACGTTTCCGACAGCGAGATAACTGTTTCCTGCGGCGGAAAGCATCTCACATTTACAACGGATAAAAATGGCGCTGTATCGGTAAGCACCGACGGCGCATATGTAGACTGTGAACCCGGAAATTGCCTGACTTTCGGCAATGACGGCACGATCACCAGAAGGAGGCTCTGATGTCAATACTTGAACCGAAAGCAATAGCACCTGCCCTGAAAAAAGGCGAGGTAAGCAATATTTACTACATTTACGGCACAGATGTCACTGAGGTGGAACGTGTTACCGGGCAGATAATCAAGGCGGTTGTCGGTGATGCAGAAGACTTCGCCCTGACGAAATTGCAGGGCAGACTGCTGGACTTTGACTCACTCTATGACCTGGTGCAGATGATGCCTATGATGAGCGAGTACAACTGTATACTCATCAACGACTACAACTTCGAGAAGCCGGCGGAGAATATGCGTGGCCATACTGCTGACTTTTACAACGACCGGCTTATGAGCATAATCAAGGAAATACCGCCACAGACTGTGGTTATATGCAATGTTACCGGCTTTAGCGTAGCTACAAAATACGACAGTAAGAAAAGGGACTACGTTATATCGGACAAAAATAAGAAACTGGCTGACTATGCCGCAAAAAACGGCGTTGTCTGCAAGTGCAGCAAGCGCACGCCTCAGGAACTTTCCAAGACCATCGCCAATAAAGTGTCCGCAAGAGGCGGAATGATCCCCGTCCGGACGGCTGAAAGGCTTGCACAGATGTGCCTGTGCGACAGCCTGCGTATCGATAACGAGATCGAGAAGCTGTGCGCCTATGCTGCCGGTCGAGAGATAACTATGGAGATGCTGGACGAACTTGTTCACGAGGATTCGGAAATGACCGGATTCAAGCTGGCGGCGGCGGTGGCTTCCATGAACAGCAGGGCAGCATTCGACGCTATCGACGAAATGAACATCGACGACAAAAACCGTATGATGGTTCTCTCGGCGGTGCAGACCACTTTCCTTGACCTTTACCGGGCGGCTATTGCTGTAAATTCCGGTGCAGGCGTTGACCAGGTGGTTTCGGACTTCGGCTACTACGGAAGAAAGTTCGCAGTAGAAAAAGCTTTCCGTGACTGCCGGAAAATGAGCGTGCGGAAGTACCGTGGCTGCATAAAGATACTCAGGGACATTAACGTCCTTCTCAATAGCTCTGCGGCTGACCCGAAAACCGTTTTCGAGGAAGCCGTTACGAAAATGCTCGCACTGAAAAACTGACGGGGGACTTATGATACGGATTGAAGAAGCAATAATCGTCGAAGGCAAATACGATAAAATAAAGCTTGCCTCAATTGTCGATGCAGTCATCATCATCACAAACGGCTTTGGCATTTTCAAGGACGACGAAAAACTTGAACTGATACGTTATTACGCCAAAAAAACGGGCATAATCATACTGACTGATTCCGACAGCGCCGGCAGGAAGATACGTGGATATATCCGCAGCGCTGTCAAGGAAGGGCGGATAGTGAATGTATGGGTGCCGGATATTTTCGGCAAGGAGCGCCGGAAAGTAAAGGCTTCCGCTGAGGGAAAGTTGGGCGTTGAGGGCATCAAGCCGGAGATAATCATGGAGGCTTTCAGAAAAGCCGGGATAACCTCATCACAGCGCACCTCAAAGCCGGATATCACAAAGCTTACCCTGTATGAACTTGGACTTAGCGGCGGCGACGGAAGCCGTCAGCTAAGACAGGCGCTCCAGAAGCATCTTGGTCTGCCAAGCCTTATGTCCGCACAGTCACTTCTTGAGGTGCTGAATACCATGATGACCGCTGAGGAACTTTCTTCCCTTATGGAGACTATCAGGGGGCAGAGCGATGGTGTATAGCAGTCTGCTGTTCATATACGGCTTCCTGCCGGTTTCTCTGGCAGTCTACTACGGTATCGCAGAGAAGTATAAGCGAACCTCACTGGTTGTGCTGAGCGTGATATTCTGCGGCGCAATGGGTCTGCGTGTGCTTGCTTTAGCGCTTGTGTACCTGGCTGTGAATTACTTCGCAGGACGTATCATGGGTCACTTCCGGAAAAAGCCGCCAGCCGCCGCAGCTTTTGTTACCGCTTCTGCTTTTGATCTGGCTGCACTTTTCATGATGCGAAGCCAGATACTCAGCGGTCTGAAACTGCGCCTTGGTTTCGGGAGAGAAACGGTCTTCCTGGGATTTTCCCTCATGACACTCTCAGCCCTGGGTTACCTTATAGACGTATGGTGCAGCCGTACAAGGGCGGAGAAGAACCTGGTAAGCTTCGGGCTTTACCTTCTTATGTTCCCACGGCTTATCATGGGGCCTATCGTCCGGTATGAAACTTTCCGGAAAATAATGCGCTCACGTAAAGCTGATACAGAAACTCTTGGCATCGGTATCACGATCTTTGTCAAGGGACTTGCCAAGAAAGTCATCGCCGGGGATAGTCTCTACTGTCTTTATCAGGCAGTAGCCCAGGTAGACCCCTCCAAGCTGCCGGTAGTTTCCGCATGGCTTGGTGCGCTGGCTTACATTATGTGCCTTTACTTCACCCTTTCCGGATTGTCAGACATGGGTACTGGTCTTTGCTACTGCTTTGGTTTCAGGTTTCCGCAGGGGTTCAATTATCCGCTGTTTACCGGAAGTCTGCAATACTTCGCAGCACGCTGGCATACTCAGGTGGTTCATTGGTTCAGAAAATTCGTGACACGTCCGCTTTCGTCCCTGACAAGCCACAAATGGCTCAGGAGCATTACTTTCATTTTCTCCTGGACACTTCTTGGCTGCTGGTACAGGTTCGATATCTGCGGCGCAATGTGGGGACTGCTTATGGGTGCGGCGATAGTTATTGAAAAGCGCTTCCGTGACGAGCGTCTTATGAAAGCTACGGGTATAATATACACCACAATACTGACCACGCTTTTTGCGGTATTCCTGCTGGCGGAGTCCCCCGGAAATGCGCTGCAGTGGCTGTTTGCCATGATAGGCGGAAACCGCATATTCGCTGACAGCCATACTATTTACCTTGTCCGTGAATTTGCTGTTATGATAATTGCGGCAGCATACGCCTCAACAGACCTTTTCCGGAAGATGATGCTCCGTCCTTCCGGCGGACGATTTACAGGTGCAGTAAAGGCATTGACACCAGCAATAGTAATGGCACTTCTGGTGATATGCACAGCAATGATCGCTTATACAGGCGTTTCGGAGCATATGATAATGAGGATATAGGCTATGAGCAATATTGTGAACAAGATAACGGCGCTGTCGGCAGTTGTGTTTATCGGGGCAGTTAGTGTGCTGACGGTATTTCTGCCGAAGCAGAGCCAGTCTCAGGACGAGGGCAGGGAACTGGCAAAGTTCCCGAAGATCAGTATGAGCGCACTGGCTGACGGCAGCTTCACCGAAAGCCTTAGTACATGGTGCGCCGATCACTTCGCCGGGCGAAGCGGCTGGACTTCCGCAGGCGCAGCTCTTAACAGCCGTATATGCGAGAACGTTTCCAATGGCATATATATTACAGGCGAGAGGCTGCTTGATACCGATGCTGCAAAGCGTGGCAGCAGTTCCGCAGCGGCAGATTCCGTAAATGATTTTGCGGAAAACTACTCAGGCGCAGTTTATATGGCAGCAGTACCGACAGCAACAGGCGTTTACGGAAATCTTCTTCCTGAGCATCTGCGAAGCGATACCGAAAAGGCGCAGATAAGCCGTTTCTGCGACCATATCAGTACAGGAGTGCGCCGGATAGATACCTACACACTCCTGAAAACTCTCAGCGACCAGAACATCTACTACAATACCGATTCCCGCTGGACTTGCTACGGCGCATACTGCGTCTACAGGACAGTTATACAGAAGCTTGGATTTATCCCTATATCTTACGGCAGATACAGTATCTCTCATGTTACAGATGAGTATCTGGGCGACCTTTACCGCCGTGCAATGTGCAAGCGGTGCAGGAGCGATATCCTGGACGTGTACACCATTTCAGACGGCGCTGAGGTGACGGAGTGTACCGGAATGGATAACCAGGGCATCGTCACTGAAAAGCAGCTTTTCGACCGTGAAGCCGCAAAGGGACAGGAGAAATATCAGCTTTACCTGGGCGAACCGCTGCCGCTGATACGGATATCCACCACGGTCAGCAATGAGCGAAAGCTTCTGGTTATCGGCGACAGCTTTGCCGATTGCTTTATACCATTCCTGACCCAGCACTACAGCGAGATAGTATACTTTCGTCCGAAGTACGCAGCAAGGCAGCTAACAAGCTTTCTCGACCCGGACGACTACGAACAGACTTTGCTCCTCATGGGCATCGACACGCTCTCAGAGGGCAGTATTCCCACAATAGAAAAGAGGTAATAACTATGAAGGCATTAGTAACAGGTGCGACTTCCGGAATAGGAAGAAGTTTTGCAGAAAAACTCAGCAAGAGGGGAGTATCCCTTATCCTTACCGGCAGAAACGAAAGGGCGCTTATGGAACTGAAAGAATCCCTTGGCACCGATGTGGAGATATTCCCGGCAGACCTTTCAGTCCGCAGTCATGTATTCAAGCTTTACGAATTCTGCGTTGACAAGGGAGTTGATATGCTCATAAACAACGCAGGCTACGGCATATTCGGACGCTTTGACGAGACTGACCTTACCGACGAGCTTGACCTTATCAATGTAAATATCGTGGCAGTCCATATCCTTACAAAACTGTTCCTCCGTGACTTCAAGCGCCAGAACAGGGGAATAATACTCAACGTTGCCTCAAGCGCAGGATTCATGACAGGTCCGCTTCTTTCCTCATACTACGCCTCAAAGAACTATGTAGTCCGGCTGTCATTTGCCATTGCTGAGGAACTGCGCCGTGACAAGTCAAAGGTGAGCATAACCGTTCTCTGCCCCGGCCCTGTGGATACTAATTTCAATAACCGTGCAGGAGTAAGCTTCAGCGTAAAACCCATATCAGCCGACTATGCCGCAGAGTATGCCCTCCGTAAGGCTTTCCGCCGTCAGCTTATCGCTATACCCGGTCTTACCGTCAGGGCAGGAGTTTTTGCAACAAGATTTGTTCCCCATAAGCTTCTCAGTGCAGTTGTATACGGTATCCAGAAAAGCAAGAAAACTACGGAGCGCCGCCGATGAAGGACATAAGCTACAGAGTAGCCCTGGGAGGTATAGTGTCGGCGCTTTGCCTTGTGTCGATGTTTCTGGCGGGGATAATGCCGGCGCTTTACCTTGTTTTGCCGATGATAGCAGGAGTGCTGATGATGATTATTGCGGTGGAAGTCAGCATAAGCTGGGCGCTACTGACGTACATAGCCGTAGGGCTTTTGTCAATGCTTATATGTGCCGACAAGGAAGCAGCGCTTATCTTCATAATGTTCTTCGGTCACTACCCGATAATCCGGTTCTATCTGGAAAAACTAAGACCTAAAAGTTTCCGTTTCATGGCAAAAATGGCGGTGTTCAACGTCTGCGTCATAGCCTACTACTATATCACCGTGTTCATCTTCGGACTGAGCGAAATGGTCGATGATATGGGCGAACTTGGCAAGTACGGTGCGCTCATATTCCTTTGCATAAGCAACGTTATATTCGTGATGCATGACATAAACCTTGGTATGTTCTACAGGTACTACCGCCAGAGACTTATGCCACGTTTCAGGCGGAAAAGATAGGGCTTGCAATCGGGGTAAAACTGTGATATAATAAGTATACTTACTGATGATAGGAGGTTTTTATGAAAGTTACATCTGCACAGGCATCTAAAATACTTAAAAAGCTTAACGAACAACATTCTGCTCTTTTATCTCATGAGGAGTATACAAGGACATTCAATGCTGCAACAGGCGAAGATCCGGAAACTCTGCGCCCGGAGTATGATTTTGCATCAGTTCAGGAGGAACTTGCTGAACTTGAACAGAAGATACGCAAGGTCAAGCACGCACTGAACGTTTTCAACTCCACACAGGAAGTACCCGGCTATGGATTTACTATCGACGAGATGCTGGTGTATCTGCCGCAGCTTACAAAGCGTGTGGCTAAACTCAGCTACATGAAGCAGATGCTTCCTAAAAGCAGGGCTGCTGCTTCATATGGCGATTCCAGAAACATTATCGACTACATTTATACAAACTACGACATCAAAGAGGCTGAAAAGGCTTACAATGATGCTGCTGACGAACTTGCAAAGGCTCAGAATGCCCTTGACTATGTGAACGTTACAGCAGAGTTTGAGATAGATATAGAATTTTAAAACTATAGTTTCCTTCCTTGACACACCCCCAATTATTTGGATCTTTTTCGTACAGGTTCAGTAGTTTCCGTTTTCTGTTATTCTTTTGTTATTTATTATCTGTAGGAAAGTTCAACATATGGGAGCGCTTATGAAGTATTTCTTTTTGTGTCCTGGAAAAAGCTTGGTGACAAAAGTCTCCACTGGCGGCGGAAGCATTACGGTCATATGCCGCCATTATTTATGCTACCGAGAGGATAATTCAAATGTCAGATAAAATTATTACTACACGATTCGCCCCTTCACCTACAGGCTTCATGCACATCGGAAACCTGCGTACTGCCCTTTATTCCTACCTGCTCAGCAAGTCACAGGGAGGAAAGTTCATACTCCGTATCGAGGATACCGACCAGGAGCGCCATGTGGAAGGTGCTGAGGACGTTATCATTGATACCCTGAAAATGACCGGCATCGACTACGATGAGGGTCCGGGAGTTGGCGGCGAGCATGGACCTTATATCCAGAGCCAGAGACTTCCGATTTACAAGGAGTACGCCGAGAAACTTATCGCCAGCGGTCACGCTTACTACTGCTTCTGCACTCCTGAGCGCCTTGAGTCACTGAAAGACGATAAGGGCATTGGCGGTTACGACGGTCATTGCCGTGACCTGTCTCCTGAGGAAGTAAAGAAGAACCTGGAAGCTGGTATTCCCTATGTTATCCGCCAGAAGATGCCTCTTACCGGCACTACTTCCTACGTTGACCATGTTTACGGCGAGGTAACTATCGACAACAGCGAGCTTCGTGACCAGATCATGATAAAGGCTGACGGCTACCCTACATACAACTTCTGCCACGTTATCGACGACTACCTTATGGGCGTAACTCACGTTGTAAGAGGTAACGAGTACCTTACTTCTACTCCTAAGTACTGTTTGCTTTACGATGCATTCGGCTGGGAGCGTCCGGAGTACGTTCATCTGCCTCTGCTTATGGGCAAGGACGCTGAGGGCAACGTTTCCAAGCTGTCAAAGCGTCATGGTGCAGTAAGTTTCCAGGACTTAGTAAAGGACGGCTATCTGCCCGAAGCTATCGTTAACTATATCGCTCTGCTGGGCTGGTGTCCCAAGGACACCAACGAGGAGTTCTTCACAATGGACGAACTCAAGAAGGCTTTCTCAATGGAGGGACTGAGCAAGTCACCGGCGGTATTCGACTACGAGAAGCTGAAATGGTTCAACTCTGAGTACATCAAGAAGCTGCCCGCTGAGGTGTTCGCAGAGAGAGCAGTACCTATTCTCAGTGAGGTATGCGCTGACTATATCAACAAGGAAAAGCTTGCAGAACTTGTCCATACCCGTATTTCCGCATTCTGCGAGATAAAGGATATGGTAAGATTCGTAACAGAGCGCCTTGATATGGACAGTTCACTTTACACCAACAAGAAGAACAAGACAACTCCTGAAAACTGCAAGGAAGTTCTGGTTGACTGCCTGCCCATTCTGGAAGGCGCTGAAAGCTGGGATAACGATACCCTTTTCACACTTCTGAAGGAGTACGCAGCATCTAAGGAGAAGAAGGCAGGCGCAGTAATGTGGGCTATCAGAATTGCCGTAGCACGTCAGGGCATCACACCCGGCGGTGCGACCGAACTTATGGAGGTATTCGGCAAGGAGGAGACTATCTCCCGCATCAAGCAGGCTATCGAAGAACTCTGATTCAATGCGCAATGTGTAATGCGTAATTCGTAATGCGTAATGCGTAATTATAATGCCTAATTTTACAGGTAAATGAAAACCGTCCGGTTTATGTACAATGTACTGAACCGGACGGTCTTTTTGTATGATTTGCGGCGGTAAACTTCCGCCATTAAAATAGTCAGACGCAATTACGCATTACGCATTGCTATCAAAGTCTTGCTTTGAAGTTTTCATAGCCGAACTCCTTGATGACGGAGAAGCTGCCGTCGGTGTCACGGAGAAGAATTGAGGGCAGGGGCATACCGTTGAAGGTGTTGTTCTTGACCATTGAGTATATTGCCATATCACCAAAAATCAGTCTGTCACCAATGTTCAGCGGCTTGTCAAATGAGTACTCGCTTATCATATCCCCCGAAAGGCAGGTCTGCGAACCAAGACGGTAGGTGTACGCCTTTTCTCCGGCTTCACCTGAACCCATAAGCGGCGGACGGTAGGGCATTTCCAGCACGTCAGGCATATGGCAGGCGGCGGAAGTGTCAAGGATAGCCGTGGGAATGTCGCACTGTATGATGTCAAGCACCTCAGTCACCAGATAGCCTGCGTTCAGCGCAACAGCCTCGCCAGGTTCAAGGTAAACCTCCAGCCCGAATTCCTCCTGCAAGCGCTTTATGCATTTCTCCAGCCTGGGAATGTCGTAATCAGCACGGGTTATGTGATGACCGCCGCCCAGGTTTATCCACTCCATTTTTTTAAGAACGTCACCGAATTTCTCGATAACGCAGTTTAGAGTGGACTCCAGGTCGTCGGAATTCTGCTCGCAGAGAGTGTGAAAGTGCAGACCGGTAACGCCCTCCAGGTCACTTGCGTCGAAGTCTTTCAGGCGAATTCCCAGACGTGAACGGGGCGAGCAGGGGTCGTATATCTCATGTCCCTCCTGTGTGGAAAACTCCGGGTTCACACGCAGTCCTATCTTCTTACCGGCTTTGAGAACTCTGTCCCGATACCGGCGCATCTGACCGAAGGAATTGAAAATGATGTGTCCGCAAAGGCTGATGATCTCGTCTATCTCAGACTCCCTGTAACCGGCGCAGAAAACGTGGTTTTCCTTGCCCATTTCCTCAGCGCCCAGCTTCGCCTCGAAAAGACCGCTGCACGCCGTACCGCTGAGGTACTGCCCGATAAAGGGGTAAAGGCTGTAGCAGGAGAATGCTTTCTGAGCAAGAAGTATCTTGCAGCCTGTTCGCTCCTGAACGCCGCTAAGTATTTCCAGATTGTGCCTGAGTTTTTCCTTGTCGATAATATAACAAGGAGTAGGCAGATTTGAAGTATCAAACATTATTGTCACCTCTTAATAAATTATTAACTTTACAAAAAAAGCTTGAAATTGCAATAACTTTGGTATATAATGAATATATTAAAATCAGGAGGAAATATTATGAACCTGCAATCGATAATTGTTACAAACAGTATCGGCTGTACTATCCTCGCAGTGCTTCTGATAAGCAGCCACCTTGTCCGACAGCGCAGACAGCCGCTTGACAGGCTTTTTTCACTTATGATAGCCATGACAGGAAGTGCCTGCATTGTTGAGACTATCACATTTATCCTTGATGGCGCAGTTTTTCCCTATGCAAAAGCAGTTGATATCTTTCTGAACTCCTGGCTTTACGCTGCCAATGTTCTGGTCTCGTTCATATGGTGGGTGTATGTAGATTATCGGTTTTTCCAGAGTGAGAAACGGCTGAAAAGTATATATACCCGGCTTGCAATACCCTCGGCTGTGGCGATATTGCTTCTGTTCGTGAACCCGTGGACGGAGTGGTTCTTTCGTATTGACGAGAATATGCGCTATTGCCGGTGTCCGGCAGGATACTTATACTTTGCTGTGACCCTATACCACCTTTTCGGCAGCCTGGTAACGCAGAAAATGTACTACAAGCGATATGGAAAAACCAAGTTCTTTCCGATACTTATGTTCCTTGTGCCGATATTCGCAGGCATGATAGTGCAGATGTTTGTATACGGTGTATCACTGGCGTGGTGTGCGGTTTGTGTGGGTCTTGTGGGAATATATATGAGCTTGCAGAATGAGCTTTCATTCATCGACCCGCTTACAAAACTTTATAACCGCAACTACCTTGCCCATGTGCTGAGGTATATCAGCAGCGGCAATAAAATGGCTGCCGGTATTATGATCGACCTGGATTTCTTTAAGTCCATAAATGATACATTCGGTCACTCAGTAGGCGACGAAGCCCTTGTGGACGCTGCAAGGATAATCCGGAGATCAGTCCCGGAGGACGCTGTTACTGTGCGGTATGCCGGCGACGAATTTATAGTGATAATCCGTACCGGCGGCGAAAAAGAGATCGATGATATGATCGGTATGATAAGAAATAACCTCATGCATTTCAACGAAAGCCACGAAAGAGAGTATACATTGTCTTTCTCCATCGGCTATAGCATCTACGACCCCGATATGGGTGACGCTGACAGCTTCATGCACCAGATGGACGAAAATATGTACCAGGAAAAACGTACCAAACATACCCGCAGCACTTCCCCCACTTTCGTGACCGATATGTAAGTTTTCCGCCTCTCCTGGGGGGAAACCTTTCTGAAGAAAGGTTCTCCCCCCAGACCCCCTTTCCAAAGACTTTAAGATTAAAATTTTCCCTGACAGGGCATTCAAGTAAGTCGCAGCGACCTGCTTTTCCAGATGCCCTGTCAGGGAAAATTTTTAAGCTGGAAGTTTTAGGAAGGGAGTTTGAGGGAAAGCCCTTTTTCAAAAGGGTTTCCCTCAAGAAAAGGCGTAAGACGTGCCTATTAGTCCACGAGGGTGGGGTTGAAGTCTTCCTCCCAGGGCAGACCCCACTTGTTGAGGGCTTCCAAGAACGGATCGGGGTCGAATTCCTCGATATTGTAAACGCCGGGTTTTTTCCATGTGCCGGTCATTATCATCATAGCGCCGATCATTGCAGGAACACCGGTTGTATAGGATATAGCCTGAGAACCGACTTCACGGTAGCACTCCTGGTGGTCGCAGATATTGTAGAGGTAGTAGTTCTTATCCTTGCCGTCCTTCTTACCACGGAAGATGCAGCCGATATTTGTCTTGCCGACAGTTCTGGGGCCAAGTGAAGCAGGGTCGGGGAGTACAGCCTTGAGGAACTGGAGGGGAACGATCTCCTTGCCCTCATACATGATAGGCTCGATAGAAGTCATGCCAACGTTTTCCAGGCATTTCAGGTGAGTGAGGTAGCTCTGACCGAAAGTCATGAAGAAGCGGATACGCTTGATGCCCTTGATATTCAGCGCCAGTGACTCCAGTTCTTCGTGGTGAAGCAGGTACATATCCTTTTCGCCAACGCCCTTGAAGTTGTAAACACGCTTTATCTCCATAGGCTCAGTTTCTACCCACTTGCCGTCCTCGATGTAGCTGCCCTTAGCGGACACCTCACGGATATTGATCTCAGGGTTGAAGTTAGTAGCAAAGGGGTAACCGTGGTCGCCGCCGTTGCAGTCGAGAATGTCGATATAGTTTATTTCGTCGAACTGGTGCTTCATAGCGTAAGCGGAGAATACGCCTGTAACGCCGGGGTCGAAGCCGCTTCCCAGGAGTGCGGTTATACCAGCCTGCTCAAACTTCTCACGGTATGCCCACTGCCACTTGTACTCAAACTTAGCGGTATCAAGAGGCTCATAGTTAGCTGTATCAACGTAGTGGGTCTTAGTAGCAAGGCAAGCGTCCATGATAGTAAGATCCTGATAAGGCAGAGCCAGGTTGAGAACAACGTCAGGCTTATATGACTCGATAAGGGCGATAAGCTCGTCCACGTTATCAGCATTTACCTGAGCAGTCTCAATAACTGTCTTTGTAGTAGGCTGGAGTTTCTCTTTGAGAGCGTCGCACTTTGACTTAGTACGGCTTGCGATCATGATTCCCTCAAATACATCGCTGTTCTGGCAGCACTTGTGGATAGCAACAGAAGCAACGCCTCCGCAGCCGATTATCATACATTTTCCCATATCAATTACCTCCTGATTCTTTTTTCCTGTAGCGGACTACTGCGATGACAGAAGCGATAACTGCTGCCAGGGCAACTGCGCCACGGATAGATAAGTTTATGATAAGATTTTTCTGCCGGAATTTGACAGGATCAAAGTCCGGATCATAGACATGGTAGGGATTCTCCGGTTCGATGAAGACTTGTTTTTCAGCACCAACGGAGAATTTCGGAGTTTTTTCAATAGTTGCTCCTGAAACAGAATAAGTGACTTTATTATAGGTGAAGTCGTACACAGGGGTGAATGTTTCGTCGTCATTTGCGGTTATGGCTGACACAGTGGCATCGACCGCCTGAGTGCATATCTCTCTGGGGTCGGTGTAGTTGGGGACTGCCATTTTATATGTGACGACGGGGGCTATAGCAGAGCATATCATCATAAGAAAAACGGTTACCGAAGCCGCTAATGTAAGGAGCATATTCACTTTATTATTCATATCAAGCCACCTGATTTTTTTTGTAGCAGATAACTGCGTATCCGGCAGTCACGATAAAAAGCAGTAAAGTAACTCCTGTGGCAATGCCGGAGACGGTGTGATTATTAATGACCTCAATCCGTGGTATACAGAGGTAACTTCCCTCGGTGCGGTGAACGCCTCTTATAGCTTCCTCATACTTTGTGTCGAAAGCAGCATCGTAAGCGACCTTGATCTTATCGCCCTTTTCCTCTGAGGATTTAGCAGCAGCCCGGTAAGTTTCGGTCTGACCGCCGGCATAAGTTACCTCAAAAACGGCGCACTTGAAGAAGTCGGTGCGGGTGATCGAGGGATCGTTAGAACCGTTATACCAGATGATGTCGTCGATAGTTACTTCCTGGACAGTGTAGCTGTCCGGGGACTTCATATAGTTCTTGTATTCCAGGTTATACCAGTCATTTTCAAAGGAATATGCGCCGCACCGATAGACAAAAGCAAGTATCATCAGCAACAGTAGAGCGATAATTATACGAAGCTGTGTTTTAGAAAAGAATCTTGTCATTTCACACCTCTTTCAGATAAATTTTTTTATCATAACCAATCCCACACCGATGCTTACCGTTATGAATACAGCACCGATAACGCCGAAAACGGTGCTTAGTATGCGTGGTACAGGGTCGCTGACGGCGATGAATGATGTAGGATTGTCCGGGTCGATACGCAGAGTGGTGGACTGACCTACGCTGAATTTAGGCGGATTTGAAGCATAGTGGCTCTGGACTTTGTATTCAGTGCCACCATATGAGTAGCGGAAAACCGGGTAAAGCATAGGTGTCAGATCGGTTCTGCTTTTTACGCTTGCGCCCCTTGAAGCACGGCGCATATCATCGACCACTGCATCAACTTCAAGCGTACAGCGCCGGACGAGTTTTTCGATATGCTTTGAGATAGTCAATCCCACTATAAGGAACACGATACCCACAAAAAGGAATACCGCCGGAACTATCAGAAGAAAAAGGTCGTTGCTTTCCATAGCACCTCCGTATAAGTCTTAGCACAATGACCAGATCGAAAGTTAATTATAATAGCTGCAATAACATCAATATGCTGATAAGTATTGTGGCAATGCCCGCAAACGCAACAAGTCTGCAAACGATAGCTGGTGCTTGCTTATCAGAATCTGCAAAGCAGAATTCCTCCGGGTCGTCAGGGTTGACCAGCAGACTGAAAGTCTGACCGATAACATATTTTGAAAATGATCCGGACTTACTCTGCACATTGTACTCAATGCCGCAGTATGTGTACTGTAAAACAGGGTAATAAGTCTCAACAGTGGTACGATTGCTTTTCATTTCCTTGATGATGACATCAGTGACAACAGCCATGACCTCATCAGTGCAGTTTTTTGTCAGCTGTTTAGTGGTCTGTTTGAGTTTAACACTTAGGTATATGAGAAATGAACCAAAGATTATGAATAGTGACGATAATGCTACAGGTAAATATTTATCCATAACCTCATCATGAAAGTGCCAGCAGCATTTCACGGATTATCTTGCAGGCAACTGCTGTTGAGACACCGCTCTGGTCGTAAACAGGACTGAGTTCGTTCACGTCGCAGCCTACGATGTTAAGCTTGCTGCAAACCATAGTAACAGCTTTTCTCAGGTCGTCAAAAGATACTCCGCCGGCTTCGGGAGTGCCTGTTCCGGGGAATATTGACGGGTCAAGCACATCAAGGTCAAGGGTGAAGTAAACGGGCTTATCTTTCAGCAGTTCAAGAGTTTCCTCCAGACCCTCGAAATCGAACTTGTGCATATGTGTATGATCCTTGGCAAAGAGGAACTCGTCCCTGTCGCCGCTTCTTATGCCGAACTGGTAGATATGGTCGTCGCCAACCAGTTCGTGGCATCTTCTGAGTACGCAGGCGTGGGAAAGCTTCTGACCCAGGTAGTCGTCACGCAGGTCAGCATGGGCATCGAAATGGACGATATGCAGGTCGTGGAAGCGGTCGTTAACAGCCATAACTGAACCCAGTGTTACAAGATGCTCGCCGCCGATCATGAAAGGCATTTTTTCGTCAGTGAGTATGGCATCAGTCCTGGAAGCGATGTCCGCAAGGGTACGGCTTACGCTGCCGAAAGGAAGCTCCAGGTCGCCGCTGTCGAAGAAGGAGTAGTCGAGCATATCTTTGTCCTGATATGGGCTGTAAGTCTCGATACCAAAGCTTTCATTTCGGATAGCGGCAGGTGCGAAACGTGTACCGGGGCGGAAACTTGTAGTGCCGTCGAAGCCAGCGCCGAAAAGGACTATCTTAGAATCCTGGTACTCGCTGTCGCAGGCGATAAAGGTCTGTACATTCTTATTCAACATCTCTTAGAAGCTCCTCTACATAATTTGGAAGTGCGAAAGCACCCGCATGGAGTTTGGTATTATAGTAACGGGTTTTAAGACCGAGCAAATTCCATTTGGTGCTGTTTAAGTCTCTTACCGGGTGGTACTTTTTGGAAGCAAAGCCGAAAAGCCAGTGACCGGAGGGGTATGTGGGGATATGTGCCTGGTATACCCGGCTTATGGGGAAACTCTCCACGATGCGCTTATGTGAGCGCTGCATAGCGGCAGCGTCCTCATCGTAGAAAGGGCTTTCGTGCTGGTTGACCATGATGCCGTCCTCACGCAGCGCCTTGAAGCAGCTTCCGTAGAATTCCTTGGTGAAAAGTCCCTCGCCAGGACCGAAAGGGTCAGTGGAATCGACGATGATAACATCGTACTTATTCTCACAACTGCGAATGAACTTAACGCCGTCCTCGTAGAATATGTGTACACGCTCGTCGTCCAGGCGGCAGGCAGTTGTGGGCAGGTATTTCTTGCACACTTCGATTACCAGTTCGTCTATCTCCACAAGGTCAATACTCTTTACGGTGGGGTATCTGGTAAGTTCCCTGACAACGCCGCCGTCGCCTGCGCCGATAACGAGGATATTCTCCGGTGAAGGGTGTACTGCCATAGGCACATGGGTTATCATTTCGTGGTAGATGAATTCGTCTTTTTCGGTGAGCATCATATACCCGTCAAGGGTAAGGAATCTGCCGAACTCTTTGGAGTCGAAAACGTCGATGCGCTGAAATTCGCTGACAGCGCTGTAAAGCTGGCGATCGACCTTGATAGAGAATTTGACATTAGGCGTATGCCGTTCAGTGAACCAAAGTTCCATAAAAAACCCCCTTACAAATTAATGCATAATGACTGAGAATGGTTTGCAATACATAACAAAAAAAATTAATGCATATGCCCCCGACAGTAATTTGTAAAAATCAGTACCGGAGGCACAATGCCTTTATTCAATATTTTACTGCTCAGGCTTTTCACCCATAGGTGCGCCGCCGGGTACTCCGAATTTCTTCATAAGTGCCTTTACGAATATGGGCTGTACGATGAATACGATGATGTAGCATACCACAAGGCTGAGTATCAGTGACTTCAGATACATAGGTACAAGAGGCGGGATAGCTGCTGCGGGAGCGCCTGATCTTACTATTGAGTTTCTTGCAAATAAAACCATTACAAGGCTCATAATGGGAGTATAGATGAAGTCAGACAGGCATGAGCCGGTGAGTCTTGCCTTGAGGGAGTGAGGCTCGATGCCGTGCTTTGTGAAGAACTTGCTCTCTACCTTGGGGATAGGTACGATGAATCCGATGATGATGCTGATGATAGTACTGATGATGAAGCTGATAATGAAGCCGGGGACTGCAAAGTGGCCTGATGCAAGCATATTCACCAGCGACAGGAAGAAGCTGATAGTAGCACCCATGCAAATGTTCATCATAATACCGAATTTTTTCATAAAAGTAAAACCACCTTAAAAAATAGATTATTTTAGTACATTTAGTCTTTCGATGTTTATATCCTCAGTGCCGGTCATCTGGCAGCCTTTTTCCTTGGCATACCTGATGTACTGGATTATCTCGTCCGTTATAAGTTCGCCGGGGGCGAGGATAGGTATTCCCGGAGGATAGCACATAACGAACTCTGTGCAGACCTTTCCTGCACTCTCCTCAAGGGGGAGCGACACCTTGTCCGCATAGAAAGCCTTACGGGGCGGCAGAGCGACGATAGGTGAGATATACTCATGACTGAGCATATCTGTACCGTCCTTTGCAAATCTGCGCTTTATCTCAGCCATTGCGCTTATAAGGCGCTCGATATCACGTTTGCGGTCGCCAACGGAGATATAGGCAAGAATATTTCCGATATCGCCGAACTCTATCTGTATGTCGTACTCGTCCCTCAGAAGGTCGTATACCTCGATACCGGCAAGACCAATGGGCAGGGTGAATACGCTCAGCTTTGAGCGGTCGAAGTCGAAGATACTTCCGCCGTTGATAAGCTCGCTGGAGTAGGCGTAGTAGCCGCCGATGCTGTTTATCTCGGCTCTGGCGTACTCAGCCATTTCCACGGTCTTGGCGAATATTTCCTTACCGCTGAGGGCAAGGCGCTTACGTGAGATGTCAAGGCTTGAAAGAAGCAGATAAGAAGCACTGGTAGTCTGAGTAAGATTTATGACCTGGCGCATATAGTCGGCGTTGACGTTTTTGCCCATGAGCAGGAAAGAACTCTGGGTCAGGCTTCCGCCGGACTTATGCATACTTACGGAGGCGCAGTCAGCACCGGCAGCCATAGCAGTTACCGGGAAATTATCGCCGAAGTAGAAGTGAGTACCGTGAGCCTCGTCCACCAGCACCAGCATACCGTGTTCGTGGGCAAGCTGGGTTATCTTTTTAAGGTCTGAGCATATTCCGTAGTAGGTGGGGTTATTGACCATAATGGCTTTGGCATCGGGGTTTTCCCGGATAGCCTGCTCCACCTGTTCAGGGGACATACCAAGAGCGATACCAAGCTGCTTGTTAACGTCGGGGTTGACGTAAACGGGTACAGCGCCGGTAAGGATAAGGGCATTGATAGCACTTCTGTGGACATTACGGGGCATGATTATCTTGTCGCCGCTTTTGCAGGCGTACATTATCATACTCTGGACAGCAGAGGTAGTACCTCCCACCATGAAGAATGCGTTAGCTGCACCGAAAGCCTCCGCAGCCAGCATTTCAGCATCTCTGATGACGGATACCGGGTGGCAGAGGTTATCAAGGGGCTTCATGGAGTTAACGTCAACGTTCATGCAGTCCTCGCCGAGAAATTCTGTCAGCTCCATGTTGCCACGTCCACGTTTATGACCTGGCACATCGAAGGGGACAACTCTCATACGACGGAAACGTCTGAGGGCTTCGTATATGGGGGCATTAACCTGAGATAATTGTTCCATTTCCGAACACGTTCCTTCCGCTGAAAATTTCGATCATCTCTCTCCTGAGAGCGTTAGTTATGTCCAGCCTGCTTCTTGGGGAAAGCTCCCTTACATCGGTATTGAACAGGTAGTTCTGGAGTTCAATATCCTTGATGAGCATTTTAGTGTGGAACATATTAGCCTGGTAAACGTTGATGTCCACAGCATCGTATCTGTCGAGTGTGGATTCTGCGATATAGTTCTGAATGGAGGTGATGTCGTGGTCGATGAAAATTTTCTCGCCGGAGAGGTTTCTTGTAAAGCCTCTGACACGGTAGTCCATAGTTATGATATCAGAATCGAAACTGCCGATGAGGTAATCCAGAGCGGTAAGAGGGGTGATCTTGCCGCAGGTAGCTACATCAATGTCCACACGGAAAGTAGCGATACTGGTATCCGGGTGGTATTCGGGGTAGGTATGGACTGTAACATGGCTTTTATCCAGGTGTGCAACAGTCTCGCTGCCGCCGGCGGGGATCATGGTATCGTCGGCGATAAGGAAGGTGGCAGAAGCACCCTGGGGGTCGTAGTCCTGGCGGGAAACGCTGAGTACCTGAGCGCCGATCATTTCGGTAACGTGGTACATGATATCGGTTATACGCTCAGAGTTATATACTTCGTCAACATAAGCGATATAATCCAGCTGTGCCTTAGGAGTCTTGGCATAGCACACATCGTATATATTGAAGCTCAGGGATTTTGTCAGATTATTGAATCCATACAGCTTTAACTTGTTTTCCATAAACACACCTCAAAAAAACACGCACAGACTTACCTCAGCCCATGCGTGCAACAGAATCCATATAGCAAACGCAGATACTTCGTGGTTCAGCAAAGATACCTTTTACTACACTTATTGACATTTCACAAGCTGACTAACTTATAAAATATAAATGGCACTCATTGGGAAAAGATATGGGAGTGTGGGAGAGAGTGCCGGAGATCAATAAGGCAACAGAAGTTGCCAGCCATTATGCAATGGCGGTCGGCATTTGACCCGGCTGTCCGTATGGCCTTGACCTGCGGGAAATACGCAGGTGGTCAAAGATCTTGCTCTGAAACCGAAGCTTCTTTTGCAATTTCATTTATTTTACCATATAAAACATGATTTGTCAATAGATAAAGAAGAATTTTCGCACACCCTTTTTCATGATCCTTTTGAAGAAAGCAGGTGAGTTTTCCAGCCTGTCAGGAAAAAAGTCCGTCACCTGAAAAAAATCCTGATTTTTTACAAAAAATCCCCATTCCTGTTTGTATTTCACATAAGAAGCAGTTTTTGCCGGCACATATTACTGCTTTATTTCCAGGAAATTTTGCAAAACTATTGAAATTTGCGTGCAGATGTTGTATAATTATATTAGTTCTGCACAAGAACTGAAATTAATTTAAGGAGGATACTACATGAGTATCATTAATGATTCACTATCGGCTCTGAAGCCGGGAACAGTTGTCAAACTGACACAAAGCAGCGGTTACAGCGTTTATGGCGTGGTAACAGCAAATGATGGCAGCGAATCGCTGTCACTATCAGTGACTACCGTCGCTACACTAAGATATGACCAGATATCTGCTATGGAAGTTGCTTCAACAGTTGGAAATGTCCAGCTGCCGCTTCCGGCTCCTGTTGAGGCATCTCCTGTACCTGCCCCTGCACCTGTCACAAATGTGACTGTTCCCCAGCCTGTTAATGTTCCAGCTGAAAAACCTGCGTCTGTTGAGGTAAAGGTAGCTGAGGTGGTATGCAGTGCCGCTACAGCTAATAATGCTTTCAAGGCACTTTCTTCAGCGGAGAAGAAATCGCTCAACCCAGCTGTCAATAAGCTTACAGACGGTATCAAAAAGCATGATACTTCCAAGATCAGGGAGGCTTTTAACTTTGCAGTAAAGGTCTGCAATGATAATAAGAGCTTCAATAATCCCCGTGTAAGCGAGTACATTGCCAACATCGCACTGTTGGCAGGCGACAGCACTAATGCCGCTGATTATTTCTTTGCTGCCGGTCATGACGTGAAGGCTTACCGTATAGCCTTTGCAGCTGCCCGTAAGGAGGATTCGAGAAAGCTATACCTTTCCGCAGCAGCATATGCCGCTATTTACATCGCTTCTGACAGTGAACTGGCAGACGGTGAGGAAGCTGCATATGTACTCAAGACTGCATCACTTATGTGCAATGACGTAGGCGGTGTGAAGTTCGCTTCATACGCTGTTTCCGAGGCTAAGGCACATTCCCTGCTCATAAAGATACTGCATGAACTCTGTGACGGTACAGGTGTCACTCTTAACGATATGAGCGATATTTCCGGCTGTTGTGACAAGCTTCAGAAATTCTATCCCATAACCGATATAAATACCGAGTGCGAGTTCCGCATAAGCAGCCGCAAAAGCGAGCCTGTGAATGAGGAACAGCCCGAAGAAGATACTGCTGATGAGTTCGCAGACGATACCAGCACAATTTCACCTGATACTGAATATACAGGCATGATGACAAGCTTCAAGCTGTCAGAAAAGAACGGCGCTATTGAAATGGATAACGGCGAAAGATGCCTTTTTGACCTGGCTGATGTAACTGACCAGTCACTCTATGACCGTCTTTCCAAGACCACAAAGCTCCTTGCAAAGATACACGTAAAGTTCAAGGTAACTAAGATGTATGGTCAGAATTATGCCATAAATATCAAGAACTCCTATCACCCCGGTGACAACTCCAGCGGAGATCCTGGTTCAAATACCATTAAGGTCAGCAGCGCCACATCTGCTGATGAACTGTTCTCATCAAGAGAGTATGATAAGGCTATTGTACTTTACAAGGAACTCATTAACGGTACAGATTATGAACACGGTATCATCGGCGTTATCAACTGCTACCTTGCTATGCAGAATATGGGCGGTGAGACTGACTATACCGGCGAACTTAACGCTTTCATAAACAAGTACGCCTCCAAACTCAGCAAGAACACAAAGAATATGGAAGTACTCCAGCAGTACTACATGAAGTTCCAGCGCTACAGAGAATGTCTCGACGCTGTGAACGTTCTCCTTGATCTTTGCGACAGTGAGGACTACAACAGAATAATCCACTACCTTGCTATCAAGGCACGCTGCTACAAGAGCCTTGGCGACTACAGTTCAGCGGCAAGCAATTACCAGGAGTGGGTAAATATCGTTAACAAGTATCAGCTTAACAAATTCTATGATATCAGAGAGAACCACATATACATAGAACTGGCTGAACTCTACTACGAACTCGATGATATGGAAAAGGCTAAGAAGTACTTCAACCTTGCAGGCGCATCTGAGCGTAAGAAGGAGCTCAGCGAGAAGCTTGATCCTGCTGAAAATCCGCAGCAGGAGCAGGAGGAAGAAGATTACGCTGACGAAGCTGACGAGAATACAGTCCCTCTCCAGGAACTCTATGATGCCTATACCGACGACGGAGGATTTGAAAGCCTCCAGATGACCGACAAGGATATTGCTGGCGCTGTTACCAGCTTCGGATGCGACAAGCTTCACTGCGTACTTGCCTACCTCAGTGCCGCTGCACGCATTGCCGACCGTATACCTGCAAGCAGAGCCTCAGTTATCACTCCTGAGATAACTATGAGAGACTCAGTAAAGGCTATCGAGGGCGCATTCAGCTACGCTTTCAACAGCCCTCTTTCCGGCAGAGATGTCAGCAGCAGCGAGATAGCAGCCGTTTTCCAGCAGACCCGTAAGCTTATCCCGAATGAGAGCGACGAGCTTTTTGCTGCTGCCGCTATAAGAGCGCTTTTCAACAACAGTTCTGTCCCGGACTATGAGCTTTCCGACCTTGTATTATATCTGAAATCCGACGAACTCAGCGACCTGAGAGAAGCATACCCTGCAATAACTGACCTTGCTGATAAACTCTACAGCTTCCACGAAAGCACCGGCTACGGCATCGACATCTTCGCCGACTACCGTACCAATGCCTCAAACCTTGAAAAGGCTATAGCAGAGGCAAGGGATTGCTGCGAGTTCCTTGACACACGCACAGGTTCGTATGAGAGTCAGGGACAGGTTCGCCGCATGAGAGATTACATATTTACTTCCGGTGAAGCTATCCTCAGAAAATGCCTGAATATCGCTGCTGAAAATGAGACTTCACAGTTCAGCTATGTTAAGGACACTATCTGCGAGAACTTCATTAAGAACGGCAAGACCCCCGACACCGAGAATATCGACCCCAAGAAGATCGACCGCTTCATCGACCAGAACTGGCTCAAGGCAAGGGACGTTATCCTCAGCGAGGGCAGACACGTTTCACGCCCCTATGACAACCTGAAGGGCGGCAAGCGCACCACAACGATCAACAACATAAAGCGTATGCTTGGCTGCATATGCGCCTGGATAAGCGCTGCGGAACATTCCTCCGGCAATAACAACGACTATGCAAGAAACACGTACTATGAGGTAGTTCCCGACATTATCATGTACATGGATCTGCTGATACGTTCCGCATCAAATGTCACCGAAAACAGCTGGGGCAACCAGGCTATCCTGGCTACTGCCAATGAGCTTTCACAGAAACTCAGCGGCACTTATTCACCTAAGGACAGGCAGTATATGTTCATCGACTTCCTCAGAAGCGATGAGGTGCTGCTTGATGATGAGTTCCTGCCGGAGCTTCAGTCCACATTCTGCGGTATGCAGGACTTCAATATCCTGCGAAGGATCGAAAACAGCGCCTCCTGCGAGCCTGCTTCCTTCCAGGACAGACTCAATGAGATATTCTCTGACAACATTACCAAAAACAATATGCGCTCTGCACGCCTTATCAAGGAGTATGCCGATGATATCGGCGATGATGAGATCAGCGACAGCTCTGTACTTAATTACCTTGACAAGTGCCTGCGTGATGCAAAGCGCCGTGCTGATACCCGTTATGAGGACTTCCGCAGCCAGCTTGAATACGACCTCCAGAACGGCAAGATATCCGATAAGAACGGCGAGAAATCCGCTATCCTCAGCTGCGTTACCGCATGGTACAGAATATGCCGTGCTACCGGTGATCTTGGATTCTTTGCACGCCTTGTGGAGATATTCGAGAACAATATCGCTGATATCGCTGAGGAAAAGGCTGACCGTATGAAGTATCAGCTTGAGGAACTTGCTGCCAATACCGACTACGACTTCGGCGTTTACCCAAAGGAGAAGATTCTCGAATTCATCAACGACGGCAATTTCGCTACCGCTGAGCATATGATGAACTGTATCCGCCGCAATGATACCAAGGCAGTTGAAGACTACACCCTTGAACCTTTCAGCTACCTTTCATGCTTTATTGATGAGTATGCTAATAATCATCGTATCGTTGCTGACAGCGGTATGCCTTTAGAGTCGCTTATAATTCGCTATTCCGGCAAGAAGGAGCTTGAAAAGGCGCTCCAGCGAATTACAAACAACGGCAAAAAAGATACCAGAGGCGGCGTTGAGCTTATTAACTCATGGATATTCCGTGGCAACTCAGGCGGCGTTAAGGGTATCAGCAGACTTATGTATGCCCTGGGCTTCGTGGAGACTACCATAACCGAGGACGAAAATGACAAGAACTTCTTCTTCATGCGCCGCAAAAAGCGTACAGGTAAAATAAGCTATCCCCACCCGATCCCTGCTTTCGGTTCGGCTACCGAAAATGAGGACATACGCATAGTATGCCTCTATGGAAGATACGACTGCAACAGCCTTATGGACAAGTTCCGTGAGGTGAATACCGCTCCGAAGCATACCATAGTTCTCCTTGACTTCGCCCTCAACCTTGAGGAGCGCCGCCGTCTGGCAAGAAAGATCAAGGAGGAAAAGAGTTTCGCCAAGAGCTTCATCGTTATCGACCGTGTACTTCTTTTCCACCTTGCAAAGCACTACGCTGCCAACAGCATCATCAGACAGCTTATGGCTATAACCATGCCCTTCTCCTACTACCAGCCTTTCGTTGAGCTTTCCTCACAGCCCATGCCTCCTGAACTTTTCACCGGCAGAGAGGAGGAGCTTGTAGCTATCGAGTCTTCAACAGGCGTTAATCTGGTATACGGCGGCCGTCAGCTTGGTAAGAGTGCGCTTTTGAAAATGGCTCAGAAGGACGTTGACGGCAATGCAAACGGCGACAGAGCCGTTCTGATCGAGATAAGAGAACTTGACTACAAGAAGGCTGCCGAGGTAGTCTCTGCTAAACTCATAAGCGCTGGTATCCTTTCTGAGAAGTGCCGCTGCGACGACTGGGATATCCTCGCAAGCCATATCGAGAAGCGTCTGATGGACGATTCCGAAGGACATATCAATTACCTTCTTCTGCTCCTTGATGAGGCTGATACATTTATCGCAAGCTGTAAAGATGTTGCTCACCGTCCTATCTCCGCCCTGAAAAACCTCCCTGCCGACCGATTCAAGGTGGTAATGGCTGGTCTGCATAACCTCAGCCGTTTCAACAGGGATATGGTGCTTCACCGCAATTCAGTCCTTGTACACTTAGGCTCTGTAGTAGTAAGACCTTTCCAGCGCTCCGAGGCTATAAAGCTGCTGACAAATACCCTGGCTTACCTGGGATTCCGCTTCAATGAGGACATAATCTCATTTATCCTCGCAAAGACCAACTACTTCCCCGGACTTATCCAGCTCTACTGCCAGAAGCTCCTTGAAGCCATGAAGAACGACGACTACGCAGGCTACAACGAGATAAATACCCCATACTATCAGGTAACTGAGGAGCATATCAAGAAAGTCCTCTCCGATCCTGAGTTCACAAGAGTTGTAAACGACAAGCTGGAAATGACCCTCTTTGTTGAGGAGGAAAATCACAGCCACTACCACGCTATTGCGCTTATTATCGCTTACCTGCTTAATACAGAGTACTCCGAAAACGGCTATACCGTTGACGAGATCATGGCAGCAGCCGGAAAACAGAAGATCTCACGTATCATCACACTCAAGAAGGAGCAGCTGGAGGAGTTTCTCCAGGAGATGTGGGATCTGAACGTCCTCACAGTCGCTATACCTAACAGCCAGCGCTATACCTTCGCAACTGACGGATTCCGTGATATGCTGGGCAATGCTGACGATGTTGAGCTTGCCCTGGCTGAGTACATGGACGAGGAGGTGAGCTCATGACTGGCAGAATATGGTGGAACAGGATAACAAATCCTGCACAGTTCATTGAGGAAGTTTCCGACGAGGTTATGTCCTCTGAGTCAGTCATACTCCGTGTACCGGAGAAACTGCCCTGGGAAGATGAATTCCTGGAGACACTCCAAACAGGTCTTGAAAGATACGCAGTACGTTCTGTCAATATACACGATGCCAGGGGAATAGACTCCCCTGGCGAGTATCTGCTGAATAAGTATTTCAGTGAGGCAGAGCGAAATAAGTGCTGGATGCCTACATACCATACCTTTGAGAACTTCATGGCGCAGAACAGCGAGACTGTCATGAACCAGAGATATATCTGTATCCGCAACATCGAGCCGGATAAGATACAGGACTGGATAAACTCCGTTAACACTTACCTCAGCTGCATAAACGATGAAAAGGACGAACGTGCCATATTTATCCTCATCATCAACAAAAGCGGCGATATAGACACCGGCGGACTGAAAGAGTACCGTTACAGTGATTATGTCACCGACTTCGACTGCCTGCTGCTTTGCCAGACCATTCTATCCTCCAGGAAGTTCACCACCATACAGACAGAATACATCGCCTACCTTGCTTTCAATATTGCCGGCAGCGACTACGAACTTGCCGGACAATTCGCCGGATACGGCATCGAACTTGCAAGACACCCGTACCGTACAGCAGAGGTAGTCTACAACGAGAAAAACATCAAGGTAACCAACCTTAAAGACAAGATAAACTCCGCTCTCTGGAATACTCAGATCAAGACCATATTCCCAAAAATGGAAACCGAGCGCCGGGCTATTGTTGAAAAGTACCGTTCTGAACTAAAGAAGGCTTTGCCGATACGCAGTGCTACCGGTGAGAAGATCGAAAATCCGCTTGAACTGGAGATCGGACAGATATTATTGCTGGTAAAGAAAAGAAATATCGCCAACTGGAAGGACTACAATATGCTAAAGATCATGAAGGAAGCACGAAATGCCCTTGCACATCTTGAGGCGGTAACGTTTACCGAACTTGAGGACATGGAGATCTTCTGACAGCACTGATGCTGGACGAAGAAGTTCCGGTAATAAAAATTCCCCCTGATATGGCTTTGTAAAAGCAGGCAGTTGTTACTTGCTTTTACTGCGATATCAGGGGGATTTTTATTGTAAAGGCAACGCCTATTAAAGCTGGTCAGCAAGGTCAAGAACAAGGCGCTCAGTCTTTTCCCAGCCCAGGCAGGGGTCAGTGATAGACTTTCCGTAGATGTTCTCGCCGATCTTCTGTGAACCGTCCTCAATGTAGCTTTCGATCATCAGACCCTTTACAAGCTTTCTGATGTCGTCGCTGTGGCGCATACTGTGGAGGATCTCCTTGGATATGCGTATCTGTTCCAGGTATCTTTTACCGGAGTTGGAGTGGTTAGTGTCCACGATAAGAGCGGGGTTCTGGAGTCCCTTTTCGGCGTAGATCTGAGCCAGGGACGCTAAGTCCTCGTAGTGGTAATTGGGGAATGACTGACCACGGTCGTTCACATAACCTCTGAGGATAGCGTGGGCGTAGGGGTTGCCGTCACTCTTTACCTCGCAGCCACGGTAGATGAAAGCGTGGCGGTGCTGAGCGGCAGTGATAGAGTTCATCATTACTGAAATATCGCCGCCTGTGGGGTTCTTCATACCAACGGGGATAGATACTCCGCTGGACACAAGGCGGTGCTGCTGGTTCTCCACGGAGCGAGCGCCGATAGCGATGTATGCCAGCAGGTCGTCAAGGTAGCTGTAGTTTTCCGGGTAGAGCATTTCGTCAGCGGCAGTAAAACCAGTCTCAGCCAGCGCCTTCATGTGCAGGTGGCGGACAGCGATGATACCGCTTTTCAGGTCAGGAGTTCCGGCAGGGTCAGGCTGGTGGAGCATACCCTTGTAGCCGTCGCCGGTGGTACGGGGTTTTCCGGTATAGATACGGGGTATCATAAGTATCTTATCCGCTACTTTTTCCTGGAGCTGACGCAGTCTGGTGATGTAGTCCAGGACAGGTTCTTCGCTGTCAGCGGAGCAAGGTCCTATGATGAGGAGGAACTTGTCTGATTCGCCGGCGAAAACAGCCTTGATTTCCTTGTCACGCTGCTCTCTTACAGCGATAAGTTCCGCAGAGAGGGGGTGTTCGTTCTTGATCTCGGTAGGGTGAGGAAGTTCCCTGATAATGTTCATTCCCATAAAATAACTCCTTTGGATAAATTCGTAATTCGTAATGCGCAATGCGTAATGCGTAATTCGTAATTCGTAATGCGTAATTAATGTGTTCGCTTACGCTCAAAAGTTCTAAATATGAATTGCGGCAATAAAGCACTGCTTCAGAAAATTTTGGGCGCAATTACGCATTAAAATAGTCTGTTCCGTAACGCAGGGCGAGCATATCGCAGAGGGTCAGCGCAGTAACGCTGTCTGCAACGACTCTTGCCCTGTGGACTATCGCCGGGTCATGCCGTCCCTGGATAGTCAATGTCGTATTATCCATTGTCCTCATATCAACTGTCAGTTGTTCCTTATATATAGACGGTGTAGGCTTTACAGCAAGCCTGAAAATAAGCGGCATACCGTCTGAGATACCGCCGAGAATACCTCCGCAGGCATTTGAAGTGGTGAATGTGCTGCCGTCCTGACTGCGGAAAGGGTCATTGACCTGGCTTCCACGCTTGTCGCATACTCCGAAGCCGTCACCGAACTCGATGCCCTTGACAGCCGGTATACTGAAAAGCGCATGGGAAAGCACTCCCTCCAGTGTATCGAACCAGGGTTCGCCAACACCGGCAGGAAGACCGTATACAGCGGTTTCCAGTCTGCCGCCAACGCTGTCGCCGTCGTTTTTTGCGGCAATTATAGCTTCAGTCATGGGTTCGCTGACGCTCATGTCCAGTACAGCGAAATCCCTGTGTGCAAGGGCAGCAATGTCCGCAGGAATGTCCTGGAAACTTCTGTCCCAGACACCGCCGCAGGAAAGAATATGCGTACCCACGATGATCCCCTTAGCTTTAAGCGCCGAAAGCGCAACTGCGCCAGCCGCCACAAGACCGGCTGTTATTCTGCCGGAGAAATGACCGCCGCCACGGAAATCCTGGTCACCGTGGTACTTAGCCTGAGCGGTGAAATCGGCGTGACCGGGGCGTGCTTTGTAGGCGAGTTCGCCATAGTCACGGCTTCTTGTGTCCTGGTTCTCGATGATGAAAGTAATGGGAGTACCGGTAGTTTTTCCCTGAAATACGCCGCTTACGATCTTCACCTTGTCCGGCTCACGTCTTGCAGTGGAGATAGCGCCCACGCTTCTGCGCTTGTCCATTTGTTCAGCGATGAATTCCTCATCAACAGGGATACCCGGCGCTAAACCGTCAAGAACAGCGCCGATAGCTCCGCCGTGACTTTCTCCGAAGATAGTCACAGCCACGCTTGAACCGAAAGTATTTTTCATATTATCACTTCCTTAAAGAAACGTTTTCTGTCATCAAAATATATTTTACCACACTGAAAGCCGGTTGTCAACAAAAACTTTTGCAATTTGCAGAGAAAAAGCTTTAAATCGCTAAACTGAGCTTTCTTCCGCCTGATTTTTCTCCATTTTAAGCCAGCTTACGAAGCCGTACAGGTCGTTCACAAGGAAGACCAAGAAGCAGATAAGTACCGAAAGATAGGAAATATCCTTGAGCGCCGCCAATGCCCAAAGCAGAATTAGTACTGCGTCATTTGAAGCGTAAGCGAGGGCGAAGTAGGGGCTTCTGCGGAATGTGAGCGCCGCCGCAAGAAAGCTGGTCGCCACGGAAACTGTACTTGGCAGCAGGTTAGCGGTATTGAAGTGACGCAGGACGAAGTAGAAGAAAACCGTCACCGCCGCAGTTATAAGAAGTATCAGGGCGAATTCTCCTCCGGTGATGCGGTTCACTTTCACCTGCGCCCGCCCCTTGCCGCTGGGATTTCTCAGCCAGGAAACCAGTGCGAAAACGGACATCGGCGCAGTCATGCCCAGGTATGTGAGCATTTCGCCGTAGTAGGAGAATGAGTAGGAGATAATGCCGTAAAGGACGCTGAAAACGATCATCAGGGCAGGGGAGACAGGGTTTCCCTTGGCGGCGAAGATCAGGGAAGTAACGCCGATTATGGACGCAATAAGGGTGAGAACGCCGTCACCGCCGAAAGCAAGGAATGAGCCGGTTATCAGCAGAACGGAACTGCACCAGAGAATTTTTTCAGTAAGAGTAAAGTAACCAATCATAAAAACACCTCAAAAAAAGGCACTCGCTGCACATCTTCCAAGACCTGACGATGTACAGAGAATGCCTTCGCATTTTTCTACCCGGTGGCAGAAACCTTCATATTCACAACTCATTCATTATACCACTCCTCCCCCTCGATGTCAACCCTTTTTCAAGCTGAGCCAGCTTGACCGCCCCCACGTTGTCGCTCGTGAACTCGCTTACTTTTTTAGAAACAGTACTTTTGCCGTCGCTCAACCTTGTTTTCCTTGGTACTGTGTTCTATTCAAGTAATTCTGTATTTTTGCTGTTTTACAATTTGCCCGGAGAACTCTGTACCAGTACAAACAAGGTTGAGCGACGTAAAAAGCACCGTTTCTATTATGTGAGCGAGCGTAAGCAAGCGTCAACGTGAGAAGT
>JAGBJO010000007.1 GCA_017934425.1 Ruminococcus sp. | reverse complement strand
GGCACATCTGCTTGCATATTTTCCGGCATCTTGCACACAAATTTCTTGACATACGTCAGTATGCCTGCGAAATTTATGCACAATCTGCCGAAAAATCTGACTACGCATCTGCACCACAATCTCTGTGCGGTGTTGCCTAAATTCATGAGAGGGATATATTTATGAAAAAGTTCTTGACAATTATTTTAACTACTGCACTTCTTGCGTCACTTTCCGCCTGCGGAGATAACAAGGATTCAAGCGTTACACCCGATGCACCGGAGGTTTCCACTTCGGCTGAAACTGATACTGCACAGGAAACTACCGCCGCTGCCGAAACTACCAACGCTTCTGCCGTTTCAACTGCACAGTCTTCAACTGCTGCTGCTGAATCTTCCACCGCCTCCGCTGAAACTACCACCGAAAACACCGAAACTTCCTCCGAACCGCAGGAGTTTGAGGGCGCTTTTAATTCCGAACCCGACGGCGAGGAAGTAGATACTGAGGAGTTCACCGACATTAAAATGAACCTGAATATCGTCGATTATACAGAAGTTCCTGGCTGTCAGAAACTCACTTTCCCGGAAGAAGAAATAGGCGGCGAGATTTTTTCATTCGCCACCGACGGTACTACTCTCTGGCTTGATGTTCTCAGCGAGTCAGTGCAAAAGATAATTGCCTACGATATCGCTTCCGGCAGCAGCAGGGAGATATATTCAAACACCGATATGAACAAGGATATTCCGTTCCAGCTTAGCTACAGCGGCGGTAAGCTGATAGGCACTTATGTTCATGTCGAAACTCAGACCACCTACCTTGCAACTATCGACCCTGAAAGCGGAGAATCCAAACTGCTTTATGAGATCGGTGAGGGCGGTGTTTATGAGTCACTTCCTGATAAGCTGACCGTTCAGCATTTTATCACCGAGGTAGATGAGGAAGGACGTTTCTATGGCTTTCCGGAGTATGAGATAACTCAGATAGACCCGCAGACCGGCGCTTCAAAGTTGATATACACCGGTAAAACATATGATTATACCGGCGAATACTACGATTATGAAAATCCCACCGACGGTCTTATCGGCTATGTTGAGAATTATCCTGACGGTGTGGCTATTATGGAAGGCTATGCCGATAATGAGAGTTATGAGTCATTCCTGACCATACACACCGATGAGTATACTATTTCGCCAGATGAAGCCAATTTCCAGTACTTTGCCGGCGATAAGTCCTGCGCTATTTTCGGCTGTCACAGGAATAACGAAACTCCGCTTACCCTCTACACCTATGACATTGAAAAGCGTCAGCGCATAATTATGGACATCTCCGGTCTGCCTATGATGAGTACGCCGGTGGGACGCAATTTCGTGCTTCATAACGGCGATGAGAAACTCAAGGGCTGGTTCTACGTTATCCCGATCCTGGGAATGGCTGTCCGCCTTGAACCCACTCCCGTTATGATCGTAAATACGGCTACAGGCGGCGGTATGACAGCAATATCCTGCTATACTTTCGACCAGAAGAACTCCGATACTATCTACCTGTTTAATAAGTAAGTTTTCAACATTCCTGATAACTGTGTTGAAAACTACCACAAGGAGGTTCAGCCAATGAAAAAACTTTTTACCATAATTTCTGCGGCGGCTTTGCTTATGACCGCTTCGTGCAGCGAGAATAAGCCGGTGGAGGAGGAAATTCCCCCGGACGGCGGCGATACCGCTGTCGAAACTACTGCCCAGAATCCTTTCCGGGAGTACACCGACCAGGACTTCACCGACATAAATGTGAACCTGCGCCGTTCCGGACAGGGGGAGAGTATCCCGCTTGATATAGAGAAGATACAGATAGATAATTTCATCACAGACGGCTATATTTCGCCATGTAAAGCGGAAGATGTCCGCCGGGATTTCCTGCCGGAATACGCATACAGTACACAGTTTGACATTGACTACTACACCGACTTCTGCGAAAATCCCTGCTGGGGCTATAGCAAGTTTGCCGCCAGATTCGGTGATACTATCTGCATCGCCCTGGACTTCGACAACATTTGTATGGAGGAAAGCCACGATATGGGCTTCTATACCTGCGACACCTCCGGCGAAAATGTCCGGGAAGTTTACCACTATTCATCTATCGACGAGGGGCTTCGTGTAGACGAATTAAGGCTTTGCCGGGGCGAACTTTACGGTATTATCAGCTTCATCAAAAAGGGCGAGACAAGCTACCGCCGAAACCTTTGCCGTATCACTTCTGAGGGCATCGAGAAACTGAACGAGGACGTTTTTGTTCTGAATTTCCTCGATATTTCCACGGATAAGATCTACTGCAACAGCCAGGATAATGAGGGTACAACTGCCTGGGAGTTCGACCCGGACACCGGGGAAATGAACAGTTTTTTCACCACCGACGGTCAGTATATTTGCTATGGCGGCGGAACGTTCTGGGCGCAAAGTAAGTCCGAGGAGCGCACTTTAGTAATGGAAAGCGACAACTGCCGCATCTCCACTTCCATTCGTGGAAATATCGTCGCCGCCGCTGATGACCGGGTCTATGTTACTCGTCAGGAAAAGTTTTCCGGATACGAAAATACCTACCTCTACACTTACGACCTGAACCGCATGGAGCGCTATATATCCGACATTTCCTCTATCGGCAACATTGTCATTCCGTTTGGTGACGGCGTTATGGTGCAGAAGTCTGACTGGGCTTTCTTTATGAGCTACTTCATTCCTGACCTGGGGCAGTCATTCAACGTTCCCGACGCCTGCCTTGACCCGGTTATCTGTTCCGGCGTTCTCAGCATCAGCGACGGCGGTGCTTTCACCGACGACATCTCCGACACCTACGTTTTAGATGATGGCTCTATCAAAGATACCGGTCACCACTCCATTTACCGCCGTGGCGACGGTTTTATTACCGTATCTACCATATCTCCCCCCGCAAGGGGCTCTGCCCCTTGACCCCGGCATGGGCGCTGCCCCTGCACCCCGGCAGGGCTCTGCCCTGCACCCGCACGCTTTTTAGAAAAGCGTGGGAAAATAAATTGACGTTGTTTTGACTACTCCCCGGAAGTATTTCTTTACGGGGAGTTTTTCTGTCTACGGAAAAAAATTTCCCGGCACAAGAAAATGTACCGGGGAAAGCAATTCCACACAAATATTTTTTCCCACGCTTTTCATAAAAGCGTGCAGGTGCAGGGCAGCGCCCTGCCGGGGTCAAGGGGCAGAGCCCCTTGCGGGTGCAGGGCAGAGTCCTGCTTTATTCTACGGAGATGATGTAGTAGTAGACGGGCTGACCGCCGTTAATCATCATTACTTCGATCTTGTCGCTGAGCTTGGACTGGATAAGCTGCTGCATCTGCTCGGCGTTTTCCTCGGTAACGTCAGCGCCGTAGATCATGGTAACGTAGCTGGCGTTGCGCTTGGCGAGGCTTTTGACCAGTTTGAGGGTAGCCTTGTTGATATCCTTTTCAGTGAAGGCGAGTTTACCGTTATCAAGGGCAAGGATCTCTCCCTCCTTGATAGAATGACCCTCGAATTCGGAGTTACGTGCAGCGAAAGTGATAAGACCGGTGGACACTTTCTCAAATGCCTTGGTCATTGCTATGCGGTTCTGGGCAAGGTCGGCGCTGTCGTCGAAAGCCATCATTGCGGCGATGCCCTGGGGGATTGTCCTTGTCTGGAGGACACAAACGCTCTTGTCGGTGAGTTTTACAGCCTGTTCAGCCGCCATGATGATATTCTTGTTATTAGGCAGAACGAAAACAGTCCTTGAGGGGGTAGCGAGGATAGCCCGGAGGATATCGTCGGTAGAGGGGTTCATAGTCTGACCGCCCTTTACTACCACGTCAACGCCCAGGTCGGTAAAGAGGGCTTCAAGACCATGACCGGCAGCCACGGAAACAAAGCCGAACTCCTTTTCGGGCTGAGCGGGGGCAAATCCCTCCTCGATCTGTTTGGCTTCCTTGACACGGTTCTCATGCTGGATACGCATATTCTCTATCTTAGGCTTAGGGTCATTGAGGAAGCAGCCGAATTCCAGCGCTTTCTGGAGAGCCTTGCCGGGATTATCGGTATGAACGTGTACCTTGATTATCTTATCATCGTCAACGAGGACAACGCAGTCGCCGATAGTTTCCAGGTAAGCACGGAGCATAAAGGGGTCGGGGCAGTTTTCGTGCTTCTGGAGCATGAACTCGGTGCAGTAGGTAAAGGTGATATCGTCGTCGTACTGGCTGGCAGCGCTGCGGAAAGCGTCGGTTTCAGCACTGGACTCCTGGGGTTCATTGGGAGTTGCTATCTCGCCGCCGCAGATAACGTCCTTCATTGCCTTCATGATAATGGTAAAGCCCATACCGCCGGCATCTACAACGCCTGCTTTTTTAAGCTGGGGGAGCATTTCAGTAGTCTGGGCGAGGACTTTCTCAGCTTCGGAACAGACCTCCTGCCAGAAGATAGTATCATCATTAGTTGAGAGGGCGATCTCCTTAGCCTTTTCAGCGGCAAGGCGTGAAACAGTAAGGATAGTACCCTCAGCCGGCTTCATAACAGCCTTGTAAGCTGCCTGAACGCCCAGTTCCAGGGAATGTGCGAAGTCTTCGCAGGAAGCGCTGTCAAGACCGGCAAGACCCTTGGATATACCACGGAAGATAAGTGAGAGGATAACGCCTGAGTTACCTCTTGCGCCACGGAGAAAGGCGGAAGCGGCGGTAGAAGCCACCTCGGAAATTGGTGTATTGTCCGGCAGTCGTTTCAGCTCGTCCACTGAGTTGCCGATAGTCATAGACATATTAGTACCTGTATCGCCATCGGGGACGGGGTATACGTTAAGTTCGTCCACCTGAGTTTTATTATTGGCGAGGGTAATGGCTGCGCTTATTACAGCGTCCCTGAATAAAGAACCGTTTATCACGAAAAAATTCCTCCTGTCAGTAGTTCATATCATCAACAAAGACGTTTACCTGATGAACCTCAATATCAACAGCTTCCTCAACAACGAAAGTGACCTTGTGGGTAATGCTGCTTACAGCGGCAGAGATATTAGTACCGTAAGTCACTTTGATATGCAGGTCGATTATCAGACCGCCCTCATTGTCGGTGCGTATCACGACACCTCTGGGTCTGAATATCCTGCCTTTAGTTATAGAAGAAACGGCGGAGCGAAAAGTGTTAGTATTGCAGACATCAGCGACACCGAAGCAGTCGCAGACAGCATGGCGGACGATCTCGTTGAGGTATTTTTCAGTTACAGAGATCTTGCCGATGTGATTTTCAACAGTTACCATAAAGCACACTCCTTTGTATCGGAAATCGCATAATTAGCGTACACATACATTATAACACATATCTCTCTAAAAAGCAAGGAAGTTTTTTATAATGCGTAATTCGTAATGCGTAATGCGTAATTAAATGTGTCGCCTTGCGGCGAATTATAAAAAGCCGTCCGGCTGTCGTACAAATGTACCTGACCGGACGGCTTTTGTATTATTAACGTTTGCGGCGGTAAACTACCGCACTAAAAAGAGTTGAGCGCAATTACGCATTACGCATTACGAATTACGCATTATTATCACTTGGCATTACCATTGGTGCATCGGGTTCAAGCTTCAGGATAGTGTCCTTGATCTTGGGGTCGAGAGTGAGGTTATACAGTATCTTCAGGCACTTCAGACCGCTTTCTCTGTCGCCCTCGCTAAGGTACTTGTTGGAAAGTGATGATGCAACCTCGATAACTGTTCTGGAAGGACCGTACTCCAGGTCATACTTATGTACAGTATCAATGATCTCCTTCTGGGTGGGGTTGATAATGGGTGAGCCCTTCATGTCAGCCAGATTTTTCAGCTCCATAGGTATAGCCGGGTGGGGTGCGAATCTTACGCTTGCAAAGTAGAATACTGCTGCGTCGTCAAGTTCACGGACATCAGTGAGCGCATACGCAACGTTTGCATAGCATCTTGCGATAGCTACCGGTGAAGAAGCGATAGCAAGGGTATCTCTTGTTACTTCGATGACCATTTTCTTGTTCTGGTTAATTTTGTATATCTCAGCCAGTTCAAAACGAGGGCCGGGGTCAACGGGGTTGTAGCTGATAGCCTTTTCCAGAACGGGGATAGCGTTTGTAGTAGCGTTATTCTCAACCAGCAGGTAAGCGTAAGTGGTGATGAATGTGCAAAAGTCGAAGGGAGTGCGGTTCATTACTTTCTCTGTGGGGAAAAGTATCTGGCAGAGGTTATCCTCAAAGGGATTACGCAGAGATACGAACTTTGCGGTATCAGTCTCGCCGAAGTCCAGGGTTATCTTCTTGTAGAGTTTTTCAGCCAGCGGGAGCGCACTGATGATATCCTTATCCTTTATCATGTTGACAATTCTCTGGTGAACCTCGTCCAGTCTCTCGCCGTCGAGGTGAGTAAGGCGGTAAACCTCAGACTGAGTACCGGCAGGGAGTATCTCCATGATTATCTCACCGGCAGCTTTAAGTCCCTCATAGTCGCCGGCTTTAGCGAATTCCTCGGCACGCTTCTGGAGCATTTCCTGGTCTTTCTTATTATCTCCGGAAAGCTGCTCACGAAGCTGATTTACGATATCTTTGTAATTCATTTGGTTTCCTCGATTCATGTTTTCTTTTTGGTATGTAAATATAATGAGAACGCCGGAAGATAGCCCTCCGGCGCTCATAGGTTCTTATTTAAGACCTCTCTTTTCCATGTCCTTTCTGAACTTGGCATCGATCTTATCCTGCTTCTTCTTAGCCTTCAGTTCAGCCTTTGTAAGGGGTCTGTCGGGCATAGACGGTGAAGAAGATGAAGATGCTGATGAAGCCGGTCTTCTTGTAGGTGCAGGCTTGGAAGGTGCCTGATACTCCTGATAGCTGGGAGCATTGCGCTTTGCCTGTTCCTGCTGCTGTCTCTGCTTCTTCATGGAGTTGTCACCAAGTGCGGAGAGAGCGTCTTCGATAGAGTTGGAAACTACTCCTGCATGGATACCCTGTGTATCGGTAAGTGATTCGTCCTTATGGTCCTTGGAAGCTGAGATAGCGTTCACGAAAGCCTGTGAAGTGGATTTGGAGTGGGGGTTGACGGCGATCTTTGAGATATTTGCAGAAGCCGGTCTTGCACCCTTAGCAGCTTCGGCAGCGGCGATACGCTGACCGATAGTCATCTTCTCAGGCTGCTGTGCCATAGGAGATACCATCATTCCCTGACCAAGCATACCCTGATTTATCATACCAGGCTGTATCATGGGCTGAGTCATCATGCTCTGAGTAACCATGCCCTGATTGAGCATACCAGGCTGAACCATGCCAGGCTGCATCATGGGCTGAGTTATCATGGGCTGTACATTTATCATAGGCTGCTGCATCATAGGCTGCTGCATAGGCTGATTAGGCAGGGGAGCGAGCATAGGCTGACCATTCTGGTCGTAGCCTGTGAGCTGCATCTGGATATAGTTATAAATGGGCTGATTATTAGCGTCGTAGCCGGTAAGCTGAGGTACAGAAACGATCTGACCAGTAGGCTGCTGAACAGGCTGAGTCATAACAGGCTGAGGCATTACAGGGGCAGGGTTGATCTGTACAGGAGCAGGTGCAACAGGTGCGGCAGGGATCTTGGGGGCATTCATTCCGCCAAGTGCTGCGGCAGCGGCAGAGATATCATCGAATACAGGGGGAGCAGCAGGCTCTTCCTCGTAGTATTCTTCTTCCTCTGCTTCTTCGTACTCCTCCTCGTCATACTCCTCATCGTCGTATTCCTCGGCGTATTCTTCCTTAGCGTACTCGAATACATCACCGTCATCTTCGTCGTATTCTTCTTCCTCACCAGTGTACTCCTGGTAATTCTGAGGTGCGGGAGCGAGTTCATCCAGAGCAGGAACTCCGGGGATAGCAAGGTCTTCCAGTTCGGGAACTGTATTTCTTGCAGCGGAGGGAACTGTGAAGTTGTCCAGACCCGGCAGATCGTCCATTTCAAGGGGAGCAGGAGCTTCCTGGACCGGTGCAGGTGCAGGAGCGATATCCTCCAGAACGGGCTGCTGAACGGGTGCGGTATTTATGCTCTGAGCAGCTTCCAGGGCTGCTGAGATATCATCAAGAACAGGGGGAACTTCAGGTGCAGCAGGCTGCTGATAAACGGGCTCAGGCTGTACAGGCTGCTGGTAAACAGGCTCAGGTGCGACAGGCTGCTGATAAACGGGCTGAGGTGCAGCAGGCTGCTGATATGCAGGCTGAGGTGCAGCAGGCTGCTGATATGCAGGCTGAGGTGCAGCAGGCTGCTGATATGCAGGCTGAGGCTTAGCAGGCTGCTGAGGAGCAGCAGGTGTGCCGAAAAGCTGATTTGCAATATCGTCCCAGTTGCTCATAGTCTGAGGCTCAGACTGTGCAGGTGCAGGCTGAGGTGCGGCAGGCTGCTGATATGCAGGCTGCTGGTAAGCCGGCTGAACTGGCTGCTGGTATGCAGGCTGCTGGTAAGCCGGTTCCGGAGCGGCAGGCTGTGTGTACTCAGGCGCAGCAGGCTGCTGATAAGCCGGCTCAGGTTCATATGCAGGCTGAGCAGGAGCAGCTTCCTGTGCAGGATTGATAGAGAACATCTCCATAATATCCTGTTCAGCTGCGGGTGCAGGCTCAGGTTCGGGCTGGCTCTGCTGAACAGGTGAGGGAATAGCAAACTGTGCCAAGAAATCGTCAACAGTCTCCTCCTGCTTCTGTTCCGGTTCGGGTACAGGAGTAGGTATAGCAAACTGTGCCAGGAAATCGTCAACATTGTCCTCCGGCTCAGGTTCGGGCTGTGCAGGCTTCGGGATAGCAAACTGCGCCATAGTATCGTCTATCAGGGGATTCTGGTTTACCGGCTCAGGATCGGGAGCAGGTGCAGGTTCTTCATATACAGGCTCTTTGTAAGCCGGCTCAGGCGGCGGAGGGGGAGCAGGGTGGCGGCGTGCCTGTTTCTGCGCTTCCTTTTCCTCGGCTTCCCTTGTAGCTTCGCCGGTGATCCTTGCTGTAGTATTACCCAGAGGAACGATGCCCTCATCGTCCAGACCTTTCTTTGCACGGAGCTTTTCCTCCTTGAGCAGAGCCTTCATTTCCTTGGCATCAGCCTTGATAAGCTCTTTCGCAATACGCTCCTTGCACTTTTCGCAGGTGATCTCTGCAAGGGCAGACATACGAGTGCCTCTGCGGTATTTTGTAGCGTTTTCAGGCTTCAGGAGGTTTATTCCGCAGCCTGTTTTCTTATCGTTGTACGTCCCGTGAACCAGGTCGTTGAAAGTAGCCGTTATCAGAATTACATCCATAGCTATCTCCCTCCATACTCTGTAGATTGGTATCAGAGCCCCCGCACTTACGGCTGTGGGGATACCGTTCTCCTGATCGCCGGTGTCAGATAATTGGGGAGACGTATCCGCTGCCGGCGCATCAATATACAAGTATATTATAACGTATAGAGAGAAAAAAATCAACACTTTCGTAATGTTAAAAGATTGAAATTATACTATTTTTTATAATTTCAGCGGAAATAACAAATTGTTATTGATTTTTTTGTCAAAAACTTCCTAAGAAGTTAGTAAGAAATGATAAATGTGGACATTTTCCCGGAATACAATAACCAGTGTACCGGACTTTTTAAATGTATATCAAATATATATAGCTTCTATATGGTGGTTAAAAGCGTCATTATCAGGGCAAAAAACTGGCTGATTTCCGTGCAAAATAACTTTTTTTAAAAACCCCCTTGAAGTCTGGGGATATTTGTAGTATAATTAGTAGTGTATTTATTATTTGCGGCATTTCCGCATCAAGGAGGACAAGCATGAAGCTGCTTTCGATCGTGGTGCCCTGCTACAATGAGCAGGAAGTACTCCCCATGTTCTATGAGGAGATCACCCGTGTGACTGACCAGATGAAAAAGGATTTCCCGGAACTTGATTTCGAGTTCCTTTTTATAAATGACGGTTCTAAGGACAGAACTCTTGAGATATTCCACGAACTTGCCGATAAGGACAGCCGTGTGAGATATATTTCTTTTTCCCGAAATTTCGGCAAGGAGTCCGGTATGTACGCAGGACTCCAGAACGCTAAGGGCGATTTCGTAGTCGTTATGGACGCTGACCTTCAGCATCCTCCGGCTTTCCTGCCCGAAATGTACAGCTACGTCAGAAACGGCGAGTACGACTGCGCTACCACACGCCGCACAAGCCGTAAGGGTGAATCAAAGATACGCTCTTGGTTCGCTATGAAGTTCTACAAGATCATGAACAAGATCTCCCAGACTGAGATCGTTGACGGCGCTCAGGACTTCCGCTTCATGACAAGGCAGATGGTGGATTCTATCCTGGAAATGACTGAGTATAACCGTTTCTCAAAGGGTATTTTCAGTTGGGTAGGCTTCAAGGTAAAGTATATGCCTTATGAGAATGTTGAGCGCCCTGCCGGCACTACTTCATGGTCGTTCTGGGGACTGTTCAAGTACTCACTGGAAGGCATCATGGCGTTTTCAACTGCACCGCTGGCTTTGTCAATATTCCTGGCAATACTCACTGGCTGTGCTTCGCTGGTGATGTATATACTGGCTATCGTGGGCGCTTGTGCAGAAGTATTCAACGTTCCGCTGCTTCTTATCATAGCAACTGTTCTGCTTGTCGGCGCTTTCAACCTGGGCTGCACCGGCATTCTGGGTATGTACCTGGGTAAGACATATATGGAAGTCAAGAAACGCCCTGTTTATATTGTCGGTGAAACTGAAGAAACATACCGCCAGCGCAAGGCAGCTAAGAACTGACAGGTCAGCAATTGAACAAGCATACAAGACTTATAGTCACCCTGCTTTTTGCAGTTATGCTGATACTGGCAGCGGCTATTTCACGCTCTTTCCTGGCAGGAAAGGACGATTCCCTCGGAAACCGGAACACATCTGAGAATAACCGTGTCCTCAGCGAAAATAAAGGCTACTGCATCATCACAGACGATTCCGGCAGCTACGGTATCGCTGACAGCAGCGGCAGAACTATCGTGTCACCGGAGTGGTCTTCGCTGGAATTTGCCGGCGATAACTGCTGCATCGCCTCAATGATGATAGGCGGCAAATTGCTGAGCGGCTGCATCGACTATGAGGGCAATATCACCCTGCCATTCATATACAAGGATATCCGGCTTGCCGGTAATAATCCCTACTACATCGCCAGATCCGAAAATGGCAGCTTCACGCTGCTAAGCCAGCAGATGCGACCGGTGATACGGCGTGAATGGGATTCGTGCAGCTTCAGCGGAAGTGATATCACTCTCGCAAATGATACCGGCAGCTTCACCTATACCTGCGGCGAGAACGGTCTGCTTCTCAGCAGGGCATCAGTCTCAGGCGAGACTATGATGCGCCGGTTCACACTGGACGTTACAAGCCGTGTGCTGCTTTCAAAACTCAGCGCACAGATGCTTGAGGATATCGTGCTTGATACCGGCAATTACCTGGAGTATGCCTATTCCGGCGATGACGAGATACTCTCTCAGCTTACAACAGGCAGACGTTCCAGTTTCGTACAGCTTTTCCCGGATGACCATAAGATACTCTCCAAGAGACTTATGGGCATCTCCGATATCTATATCTATTCCCTCCGCAGCGATGACTCCATTCCGCATTTTGCAGCGTCTGTCGTGGCTGATACGGAGATAACCTACACCGACGACTCCGCAAAGGTCAAAAGCCTGCGTGACGAGTACAAGGCGGTGATAGAATTCAGCGGAAGCAGCGATATGAACTTTACCGCCGTATCCGCTTCATTTGAAAAAACTGCCCCGGATTACCCGGCGGCTGTTCCCGATGACAGCAGCGGAGAGATCCGCAGCGAGAAGTCAGAGGAAGTCCCGGCACTGGACGATTCACAGAAAATCCAGCCGACCTCTGCTGCAAATGCAGGGCGTTAGCTTTAATAAAGGAGAATGGAAAATGGCAAAGAAAGTTGCAGTAATCATGGGAAGCGACAGCGACTTCCCCGTAGTAAAATCAGCTCTTACCGAACTTAAAAAGTACGGCGTGGAGTTCGAGTGCCGTGTTATGAGCGCTCACAGAACCCCTGCTGAGGCTTGCGAGTTCGCTTCAAAGGCGAGAGAAAATGGCTTCGGCGCTATCATCTGCGCTGCTGGTATGGCAGCACATCTGGCTGGCGTTGTAGCAGGTCATACTACTCTCCCTGTTATTGGTATCCCTATGAAGTCAAAGGCTCTGGAAGGCATTGATGCTCTGCTGGCTACCGTTATGATGCCCCCCGGAGTACCTGTTGCTACTGTGGGTATCGACGGCGCTAAGAACGCTGCTGTCCTGGCTGTTCAGATGCTTGCCATAAGCGATGAGGAACTTGCCGCTAAGCTGGCTGCTGAGAAGAAGGCTATGGCTGAGGGCGTTATCGCTAAGGACAAGGCTCTCCAGGAACAGATAGCCGCTTTATGACCCGGTACAGTGTACTGCTCTTTGACCTTGACGGCACTCTCACCGATTCAAGTGAGGGTATAATGAACTGCTTTCGGCATACCGCTGATATCATGGGCGCACATATGCCGGAAAATCCTGGCGTTCTGCTTGGACCTCCGCTTGGGGAGTCCTTTGAGAAGTACTTCGGTATGGACAGCGAAACGGCGCAGGAGGCTGTTAAAGTCTACCGGGAGCGCTACGGTACAAAAGGTCTTTTCGAGAACCATGTTTACGAAGGCATACCGGAAATGCTGGAGAAGCTGAAAGAAAACGGCTTCCGGCTGGCTGTGGCTACCTGCAAGGCTCAGGTGTTCGCTGAGAGGATACTGGAAAAGTTCGGTCTTTCCCGGTATTTCGAGTTCATTGGCGGCGCTGGTATCGACGGCAGCCGTACCTCGAAAACTGAGGTCATCGAGTATGTCCTCGATAATATGGGAAGCCCCAAAAAGGACAGCGTTCTCATGATCGGTGACAGAGACAACGATGTTGCCGGTGCTATGAGTGCCGGGATAAAGTGCATGGGAGTTCTCTGGGGCTATGGCTCAGAGAGGGAACTTGCTCTTACTGGTGCGGCGTATATCGCCCGTACCCCTGACCATGCGGCAGAACTGCTGCTGGCTCAGTAATATATCATTACCTACAATTACCGCAATGATGCGGTGTTGCATATACATTTTAACAAAATTCTCAAGGAGGAATTCAAAATGTCAAACATTGAAAAGAAGGAACAGCTCTACGAGGGCAAGGCTAAGAAGGTCTACGCTACTAATGACCCTGATCTGGTAATCGTTGACTACAAGGACGACGCTACCGCTTTCAACGGCGAGAAGAAGGGTACTATCGCTGGTAAGGGCGTTATCAACAACCGTATGACTAACTTCATGTTCAAGATGCTCGAAAAGGAAGGCGTTCCTACCCACCTGGTAGAGGAGATCAGCGACCGTGAGACTATCGTTAAGAAGGTATCTATCGTTCCCCTTGAGGTAATCGTAAGAAACGTTGCTGCCGGCAGCTTCTCCAAGAGAATGGGCGTTGAGGAAGGCAAGCAGCTTCTCTGCCCTATCCTTGAGTTCAGCTACAAGAACGACGATCTGGGCGATCCTTTCATCAATGACTACTACGCTCTCGCTCTTGGTCTTGCTACCAAGGAAGAGATCGACACTATCACTAAGTACGCTTTCAAGGTAAACGAGTTCATGCTGAAGTTCTTTAAGGGTCTGAACATCGACCTGATCGACTTCAAGATCGAGTTCGGTAAGACTTCTGACGGCACTATCATTCTCGCTGACGAGATCTCTCCTGATACTTGCCGTTTCTGGGACAGCACAACTCACGAAAAGCTTGATAAGGACCGTTTCCGCAGAGATATGGGCGGCGTAGAGGAAGCTTATCAGGAAATCATGAAGAGACTGATGGGAGAATAATCGTATGGGAGGATTTTTCGGTGCGGCTTCCGCAAACGACTGTATCACCGACGTATTCTTTGGCACTGACTATCATTCTCATCTCGGTACACGCAGAGGCGGTATGACCGCTTATTCCGATGAACTGGGCTTCCAGAGAAGTATCCATAGTATCGAGAATTCACCTTTCAGAACTAAGTTTGAATCAGACGTTGTGAATATGAGGGGCAAGCTGTGTATCGGCTGTATCAGCGATACCGACCCTCAGCCTATCATGGTGCGCTCTAAACTGGGTCTTTACGCTGTATGCTCAGTTGGTATCATCAGAAATGCTGATGCACTGGTGGACGAACTCCTGGAAAAGGGCTGCGCTAACTTTGAATCAATGAGCAGCGGAAATATCAACTCCGGCGACCTTATCGGTGCGCTTATCGCACAGAAAAGCAGCTTCGTTGAGGGTATCCGCTACGCACAGAGCAAGATCGAGGGCACTATGTCCCTTATCATACTCACCAAGGACGGCATCATTGCTGCCCGTGACCAGTTCGGCAGACTGCCTATCGTCATCGGCAAGCGCTGGGACGGCTTCTGCCTGTCTACTGAGTCATTCGCTTTCCAGAAGCTGGGTTATTCCACCTTCAAGGAACTCCAGGCTGGCGAGATCGTGAAGATCACTAAGGACGGCTGCGAAGTCATGGCTGAGGGCGACCCCTCAAAGATGAAGATATGCACCTTCCTGTGGACTTACTACGGTTATCCTACAGCCTGCTACGAGGGCGTGAACGTTGAGGTAATGCGTACAAGAAACGGCGAGATCATGGCTGAAAATGACATTGCTGCCGGCAGACTCCCCGACGTTGACTATGTGTGCGGCGTTCCTGACTCAGGTACTCCCCACGCTATCGGCTACGCCAACAGAAGCGGTATACCTTTCGCAAGACCTTTCATAAAGTATACCCCCACCTGGCCCAGAAGCTTCATGCCTACTAACCAGAGCATGAGAAACGTTGTGGCTAAGATGAAACTCATTCCTGTACATGAACTTATCGAGGGCAAGCGCCTTCTGTTCGTGGACGACTCCATTGTAAGAGGTACTCAGATGCGTGAGACCGTAGAATTCCTCTACGAGAACGGCGCTAAGGAAGTGCATATGCGCTCCGCCTGTCCTCCTATAATGTACGGCTGCAAGTACCTGAACTTCTCCCGCAGCCACTCTGAACTGGAACTTATCGCCCGTCAGATAATCGACGAATTCGAGGGCGAGGAGGGCGTGAAGTACCTGGCAGAATACAGCGATTCTTCCACTGAGCGTGGCAGAAAGATGCGTGACGAGATCTGCCACCGCCTGAAACTCACTTCCCTGGAATTCCAGTCGCTCCCCGGCAAGGTAAAGGCAGTCGGTCTGCCTGAGTGCAACCTCTGCACATACTGCTGGAGCGGAAAAGAATAAGCATTAGCCCCTCAGCCCGGCAGTCCCTTCGCTGTTTCAAAGATCATTTCCCGGCGAACCTATTGCCGGCTGAGGTTTTTTAATACCTATAACGGAGGATATTATAATGAACAATAGTTTTTCTGAAAGCTACAAGAAGGCTGGCGTTGACGTAACTGCTGGTTATAAGTCAGTTGAACTTATGAAGAAGCACATCGCAAGGACTATGATCCCCGGTGCTCTTTCAGGTATCGGCGGCTTCGGCGGTCTTTTCCAGCCCGACCTTACCGGTATCTCTGAGCCTGTACTGGTTTCCGGTACTGACGGCGTTGGTACTAAGGTAAAGATCGCTTTTATCCTTGATAAGCATGATACTGTTGGTATCGACTGCGTTGCTATGTGCGTTAACGATATCATCTGCTGCGGCGCTAAGCCCCTGTTCTTCCTGGATTATATCGCCTGCGGCAAGAATATCCCTGAGAAGATAGCTGACATCGTTTCAGGTGTAGCTGAGGGCTGCGTACAGGCTGGCTGCGCTCTTATCGGCGGTGAAACTGCTGAGCATCCCGGTCTTATGGCTGAGGACGAGTACGACCTGGCTGGCTTCTCTGTAGGTGTGGTTGACAAGAGCAAGATACTCCAGCCCGATACGCAGAAGGCTGGCGATGTTCTTATCGCTATCAAGTCCAGCGGCGTTCACTCAAACGGCTTCTCTCTGGTAAGACGTGTATTCGACGTTAACGAGGAAAAGCTGAATATGCATTTTGACGACCTGGGCGCTACTCTGGGCGAAACTCTCCTGACTCCTACAAGAATTTATGTAAAGCCCATTCTCAGCCTGCTTGATGCTGTTAATGTAAAGAGCATCTCACATATCACAGGCGGCGGCTTCTACGAGAATATCCCCCGCAGCCTCCCCAAGAATCTGGCTGCAAAGATCGAGAGAAACGCTGTTCAGGTTCTTCCTATTTTCGACCTTATCGCAAGATGCGGAAGTATCCCGGAGAGAGATATGTTCAACACATTCAACATGGGCGTTGGTATGATCGTTGCTGTTGACAAGACTGAGGCTGACAAGGCAGTTGAAGTTCTGAAGGCTGCTGGCGAGGACGCTTATATCCTGGGCGAACTGGTCGAGTCTGAGGAAGGCGTTATCATCTGCTGATGTATATGCTGCTTATTGCTGGTATACTGGCGGTTCTGGGCGGTATAGCCCTTATCGCCGCCGGTATTATCCAGTGTAGAAGGCGTATGGAAAACGATGCTTCTTTCCTGCTTGCTGATGCGGAAGTAATACTCATGGACAAGAAACTCAGAGTGCATATGGTGAACTTTATCCCCGTGTTCGCTTTTGAGTTCCGCCCGGTGCTTACCTACCGCACAGACGGCGGCAGCGAAGTCCGCACGACTCTGCCTTTTACCCTGCCGGTAAGCGCAGAGTACAAGGACTACAAGTACGCCTTTGACAATCGTACACCTCTGCCTGTAAAGTATGACCCGGCTTCACCGGACTACTGCGTATACGGCTCAAAACGTGGCTTTCGTATCCGTGAAGCACTGTACAAATTCATTGCAGGCGGTATCATAATATTCATCGGCGTTATGCTGGTGTACTCACATTTTGTTATCTGAATGAGAGTGATACATTATGAAGAATAACCTTATCGCAGCGGCTGCTGCAATGGCTGTAGTATTCGGCACTTCTCCACTGCACACTTTCTCAGCCGGCGAGATAGCTATGGACTATGACGGCGACGGAAAAGTTACCGCTTTCGATATGGCGGAAGCAAGGGCGAAGGGCGCTGGAAAGGAACAGCTTTCCGCTCTTGGTAACTATCTCCTGGGAAAGGAAAGTGCCTCCTCCGGGGAGACTTCCTTCGTGCCGGAGTATACTATCGACGAGAGCCTTATTTTAGAGCCTAAGGGTACTGTACATACCGGCGACGGTACTTTCTACGGCGGCGGCTACGTTGGCGGCTGCGCTATGCTTGACCCTGTTTCCACTGATTACTGGATAGTCGCCATGAACCTTGCTGACTACAATGACGCTCAGCTTGCTGGCGCTTATCTGGAAGTTACCGGAGAACTGGGTACTATAAATATGCTCGTTACCGACCTTCTGCCGGAGGGCAAAAAGGGCGACCTTGACCTTTATACTGATGCTTTTCCGCTTATCGCACCAGTGGAAAAGGGCAGAGTACCGGTAAGCTGGAAAATAGTTCCCCTTGACAGCGCTGAGAATGCGCCTGTCTCATACAAATACAAGGAGGGTACGACTGAATTCTGGTGCGGTATTCAGGTGCGTAACCACCGATATCCTATAACTAAACTGGAATACCTGGGTGAGGACGGCGAGTTCATCGAGATAAAGCGCCGCCCCTATAACTACTTTGAATCTGCTGAAATGGGCAAAGGTCCATTCACGTTCAGGATAACTGATATCTACGGCGAGCAGATAATCGACGAGAATATCCCGCTTTCCTACGATGATACAGAGATAATCCCCGGTCATGTCCAGTTTCCGGAGTAAGCTATGAAAGTTGATATAACTGACGTATTATGGGCTATAGTCTCATTGTTCATAGTCGGAAATTCCTACCTTAATGGTAAACTGCTTTACGGTCTGGTGGGGATCTATGGGCTTATGTTCCTGCTTTTCATGTACCACATCTTCATGGTCAAGAAACGTATACAGGGAAGTGTGGCAGTATACGGTATGATAACCGGATATTACCATGAACCTCAGGGTCTTAAAGGAATATATCCAGTGGTTACGTATACCACTGAGGAGGGCAGGAAGATCACCGCTCAGTACACCGTTTCCGACCATAAGGAACGGTATGAACTTCACAGCGAGGAAATGATCTGCTATGATCCGACGAACCCAACGTTCTTCTATTTCGCAAACCGTGAAGATGACCTGACAAGGGACTACTTCAGGTATATTATTATTGGCGGCGTTATTGCGGCGATACTTTTCCTTATCGCCCAGATGCATGGTTAAAGGAGGAAGCGTATGAGATGCCCCTATTGCGGCGCTGAAGTTAACAAGAAAAAGTGCGAGTACTGCGACAGCGACCTTAGCAGCATATTCGTAGACCAGCCTGAGATAAAGCCGGGGGATACCATTAATGTATTCAATACAATTAATCAGAATGCGAATTTATACCGCAATCTGAATGACCCGGAAGCATCAGATAAAAGCAAGCTCACAGCACTGGTACTTTGCATATGCAGTTTCTTTCTGCCTGGTCTGCACAGATTCTATGTGGGTAAGGTAGGCACAGGGCTTTTGTGGCTGTTTACGCTCGGCTGTTTCTGGCATATAGGCACTCTTGTTGATCTTATAATGATCGCAACCGGCAAATTCACCGATTCAAACGGCAAATACCTGAAATACTGATCTGAAAGGCGGTCATACCAATGAAGAATATAGTCGTACTTGTTTCCGGCGGCGGCACTAATCTGCAAGCGCTTATTGATGCCCAGAAGTCCGGTATAATAAAGGGCGGAAAAATCACCTGCGTCATCTCCTCAAAGGAGGGCGCTTATGCTCTGGAGCGTGCGAAGAATAACGATATCCCCAGCCGTACCATTCCCCGGAAGAACTACCCTGATGCCAAGAGCTATTCTCTTGCGATACTGGACGCTCTCAGGGAGGAAAAGGCTGATCTTATCGTTCTTGCAGGATTCATGACTATCCTGGACGAGTGCGTTACCTCAGCTTATCCCTACCGCATAATCAACGTTCACCCGGCACTTATCCCCTCGTTCTGCGGAGAGGGCTTCTACGGACTGAAAGTCCATGAGGCTGTCCTGGAATACGGTGTTAAGGTAAGCGGCGCAACTATCCATTTCGTCAACGAGAAGGCTGATGCGGGCGCTATCATACTCCAGGGTACTGTTGATGTACTCCCCGATGATACACCGGAGGTTCTCCAGAAACGTATCATGGAGAATGTGGAGTGGAAACTTCTCCCCAAGGCAGTATCACTTTTCTGCCAGGACAAGATCACTATCCGTGACGGAAAAGCATACGTTATGTAAAATAATGCGTAATTCGTAATGCGTAATGCGTAATTAAAGGTTTACGCTGCGCATACAAATATTACGAATTACGAATTGATATAATCAGGAGGTTTTTTATATGAAGAAACTTGACATTGCTGAGCAGCTCAGCGCTAACGCTTACCCCGGCAGAGGTATCATCATCGGCAGAAGTGAGTGCGGCAAGTACGCTGTTACTGCTTACTTCATCATGGGCAGAAGCGAAAACAGCCGTAACCGTGTTTTCGTTGAGGAAGGAAAGGGTATCCGCACTGAGGCTTTCGACCCCTCTAAGCTTACCGATCCCCACCTTATCATCTACTCTCCCGTTCGTGTTCTCGGCAACAAGCTGATCGTTACTAACGGCGACCAGACCGATACTATCTATGAGCTTATGGACAAGCAGTACACCTTCGAGCAGGCTCTCCGCACAAGAGAGTTCGAGGACGACGCTCCTAATTACACTCCTCGTATTTCCGGTATCCTCCGCTTCGGTGAGGAAGGCTTCAACTACGCTATGTCCATTATCAAGAGCGCAAACGGCAACCCCGATTCCTGCCAGCGTTTCACTTTCTCCTACAATAACCCCCTTGCAGGTGAGGGTCACTTCATTCATACCTACATGGGCGACGGCAACCCCCTCCCCAGCTTCGAGGGCGAGCCTGAACTGGTAGGCATCAAGGGCAGTATCGACGAATTCACCGATATGGTATGGAATAACCTGAATGAGGATAACAAGGTTTCCCTCTTTGTACGCTTCGTAAATATTGAGGACGGCTCTGAGGAGACTCGCATCGTTAACAAGAACAAGTAATGGAAGTTAAAGAAATACTCTGCCCAAGCTGCGGCGCTCATGTGAAGATAAAGGTCGGCGAGCCGGTGGTCTGCGAGTACTGCAATTCCACTCTGTACGTGGAGGACGATAATTCCGCCGCAAGCGTTGTTGACAAAAAACGCCTTGAGGAACTGGAAATGCGTGCCTATCAGCACAGACAGGCTGAAAGCGAACGTGAAGCCCTCATCGAGCAGTCTAAGAAGTGGAAAACTCTGCGCAGGATATTCAATATCGCTTACTGCATCGCTACGTTCTTTGTGTTCATTCTGGTGAACATGAACTATACCGGCGCAGGCGTTATGATCTGGCTTCTGACCATAGCTTGTGCAATAACAGAAGCTATCATAAATGCATCACGTTACCCCCTTGACAGTAACGGCAGGAACGTTTCCGGCGTAAAGACAAACAGGGGATTGGTTGGCGTGCGCATTCTCCTTTCAGCTATCGGCTGGGGAATGATCGGCATTGTCATTGCGGCGATAGTATCCATATCATGAGGTATCGGGTACTGGCATTTCTGCTGGCGGCGGCGCTTCTTAGCGGCTGTTCACAGGGAACTGCTGATGCACCAGAACCGGCAGAGATCACTAATGCTCAGACTACCCAGGCTGAAACTACCACTGAGGCGTTCGTTCCGCCGCCGGCAGAGTATGAGACTGTGGATAATTCCGCTGAGATACTTAGGGTCGCACAGGAACAGACCGAACAGATGCGCCAAAAGTTCGGCGATGATATTCCCGCTTTTGAACCGGCGGAACTTGTTACCATAATAGAAAACCCGGACGAGATGACCTATTCAGGAATATTTGAACAGGGTATCCAGTATGGGCAGAAAAGCTATACCTACATCATAAGAGACAGTCATGGAAATGACATCGGCGAGATCTTACAGCCGGAGAATGAAATGGTATTCAATGAAGCCTATGTGTATGACAGCGACGGGCATATCATCAAGGATTATATCCTGCATGACGATAATATGACCATTGTTACTGATACATATGAAAATGGTGTTCTGAAACATGGAATGTTTGAACATCTCAAGCTGGAAGACGGTGAACTCAAACCTGTCTGGGAATATTTCTATGATGAACACGGTAATCTGCTGGAAACATACAGATTCAAAGACGGTATCAAGGAAGTAATGAACTTAATGAAAAATGAGTATGATGAAAATGGTCAGCTTGTGTGTGCCGAAACATTCGGAGATGATACGGAAACAGATCATCTATTATGGACTACTTGCTATGAATATGATGAGAAAGATAAATTAGTCTTAACTGAGGTTTATTATAACGATTATTTAACTAAAAGTGTGCAAAGTGAGTATTTCGGTTTCGGTTCTCTGCACCGTGAAACTACGGAAAAATATGACGAAAACGGCGAGCTTACAGATAAAAACGTCATAGAGTATTCTTATGACGATCCTGACCACGTTCATCAGATAGTCGAATATGAGCAAGGCAAACAAACTTACAAGGCGATATTTAAGTATAAAAAAATAGACAACACATAATTTCAGGAGGTAACAAGAATGTCTAAATCGCAGTTTGAGCAAAAAGAAAATGAAGATTTGATTGGTATGTATCAAAAAGGGTTAATTACTTTTGAGGAATTCAAAAGGCGTCTTGATGACGAGACATTGACATATGAAAAATTGAGAGAAATGAGCTGGTCGGATTATAAAGGTCTTAAAAAGGATTTTCCAATGGTATATACCCTTCTGACAGAATTAGATCCATTTAACAAAAAAAAGTAATAATAATTCAGGTAATTCGTAATTTGTTAATATTAATATAAGGAGGACATTATCATGTCAAATGAAATGCAGTTAAAGTACGGCTGTAACCCCAATCAGAAGCCGTCAAGAGTTTATATGGCTGACGGCAGCGAACTGCCTATCGAGGTTCTCTGCGGCAAACCCGGCTACATCAACCTGCTTGACGCTCTCAACGGCTGGCAGCTTGTAAAGGAACTCAAGGCAGCTACAGGTGTTTGCGCTGCTACTTCCTTCAAGCACGTTTCTCCTGCCGGTGCTGCTATCGGCAGACCCCTCAGCGATACCCTCAAGAAGATCTACTGGGTAGATGACCTGGGAGAACTTTCTCCCCTTGCAAGCGCTTACGCAAGAGCAAGAGGCGCTGACAGAATGTCCTCTTACGGCGACTTCATCGCTCTGTCAGACAAGGTTGACGTTTGCACAGCTAAGATGATCCAGCGTGAGGTTTCAGACGGCGTTATCGCTCCTGACTATGACCCTGAGGCTCTGGAGATCCTCAAATCCAAGAGAAAGGGCACTTACTGTATCCTCAAGATCGACGAGAACTACAAGCCTGCTCCTATCGAGACTAAGCAGGTTTACGGCGTTTCCTTCGAGCAGGGACGCAATGAGCTTGATATCAACCGTGAGCTGCTGGCTAATATCGTTACCGAGAATAAGGACATCCCCGACGACAAGAAGGACGACCTCCTTATCTCACTTATCACTCTGAAATACACACAGTCCAACTCCGTTTGCTACGTTAAGGACGGTCAGGCTATCGGTATCGGCGCAGGTCAGCAGTCAAGAATCCACTGCACACGCCTTGCTGGTCAGAAGGCTGACAACTGGTGGCTGAGACAGTCACCCAAGGTAATGGGTCTCCAGTTCGCTGACGATATCCGCCGTGCAGACCGTGACAACGCTATCGACGTTTACATCGGTGATGAGTATGAGGACGTTCTCCGTGAGGGCGAGTGGCAGAGAATATTCAAGGTAAAGCCTGAGGTATTTACTGCTGAGGAAAAGAAGGCTTGGCTGGCACAGAATACTGGCGTTTGCCTGGGTTCTGACGCATTCTTCCCCTTCGGTGACAATATCGAGAGAGCAAGAAAGTCCGGCGTTGAGTACATTGCAGAGCCCGGCGGTTCTATCCGTGACGATAACGTTATCGAGACTTGCAATAAGTATGGTATCGCAATGGCATTCACAGGAATCAGACTGTTCCACCACTAATATACTTCCCATTCAGTCCCATATCCGGAACTGATACAGAAGCTTTATGCCATAGTATTTCTGATGCAATGTCAGAAGTACTATGGCATTTTCATTGACAGTAATAATTAGTGGTGCTAAATATTTTATTAATGGAGTAAATTATGACACTTAAAGTACTGAATGACAAACTGACCGTCTGCAAGGTAAGTAGCTTTGCGGATATAAATACTTCCGGCGGACTTTTCTTCATCGGTGTAACTGACGAGGAAATATCCCTCGTTTGCTGGACTGAGGACACCCCGGCGACTGCCACACACCGGTCTGACGGCTGGCGTGGATTCCGGGTGGAGGGCGTGCTGGATTTCTCACTGACGGGTATACTGGCTGGAATTTCAAAGGTGCTGGCAGATGCTAAAATTGGTATATTTGCCGTTTCAACCTACAATACTGACTATATCCTCGTTAAGGAAAATGACCTTCCGGCGGCGCTTGATGCTCTGGAAACTGCCGGATACACGATCATGGGTCGCTGAAACTGCCGTATATCGCCAAAAATTTCCGGAAGCCCCGGCAGAACTGAGTCTTCTGGGAGATAACTGCAAAATCTCGCAAAATGAAAAAGTCATCTGACAAAATGTCCACCTCTGTAGTATAAGCCAGATACAATTTTAATTGCCGTATCAATATTACATATCGGCGGAACTCTTGAAATTATGAACAAACTATGATATACTAATTACCAGAGGTGATTTTGTTATGAAAAAATATCTTGCTATTCTCGCAGTGATCCCAATGCTTATGGCAACAAGCTGCGGTTCAGCAAAGAGTAATGAGAATCCGGCTTCTGCTTATACACAGGATTCATCAATGGCTGCTGTTGAAAATTTCGAGGGAAAGATCGAAACTGACAAGGACGGCATTAATACTTATTCCTGCCCTGTTTTTACTATCTCCGATTATAACAACTGGAAAATGGATACTCAGCTTGCAATGGCAGAAGATGAGTATTTTGTTACATTCACAAACAGCGATTTCCCTGGTGTTAGCGTATCTATTACTGCATATACCAGCAGAGGAAGAAAGTCTACTGCAACTCTCGTTGAGGAACTCAAAGAGGAGAACAAGAAGCTTGACCACTTTGAGAGCGAAATGAACGCTACATACCGTGATTATAAGTCAGAAAACATTATGTTCGAGAACTTCCAGTCTGGTGAAGATCACAAACGTGTTGACTACTATCTCTTTGATACAGGAAAGGCTCTTTTCAAGCTTGAGGCTCGTTTCAACACTGACTCTGGAAAGTATACTCAGAATAAGAATGCAGTTGATGTTATCTTAAAACAGCTTGAGATCATCAATGATTAATTAAGTATAGGACGTGTCTGTATACCCCAAAGTACAGATGCGATATCCTCATAGCCCCCGTTCCTCGAACGGGGGCTTTTTTTGCTATAAGTTCACTAAGATGCAGTTCACCGGCAGAACCAAAAGCCGGAAGTTTACAGTATTTCACGAATAGCACTTAGTCTCAGTACAACCCAGGTTGAGCGACGGCAAAATGTGATGTTCTACCAAAGTAAGCAAGCGAAAGCGAGCGGCAACGTGTGGGCGGTCAAGCTGGCTCCAGCTTGTTTTTTGATGATTAGGCTTGAAATAGTCTGAGATTTATGGTATACTTATTCTGATGTATAATCACTAAGAACTTTACGGAGGTAATTTGATATGAACAATGTTTTAGTAGTAGGCGGCGGCGGTCGTGAACACGCTATCATCATGAAGCTGGCTGAGTCCTCTAAGGTTGGTAAGATCTACTGTACTCCCGGAAATGGCGGTATCTCAAAGTATGCTGAGTGCTTCAACGTTGGCGCAACTGATATCGACGGCGTTGTTGCTCTGGCTAAGGAACTGAAGCCGGATATGGTAGTTGTTGCTCCTGATGATCCCCTGGTACTTGGTATGGTAGATGCTCTCCAGGCTGAGGGCTTCAAGACTTTCGGTCCTAAGTCCAATGCTGCTATCATTGAGGGAAGTAAGGTATTCTCAAAGGAACTGATGAAGAAGTACAATATCCCTACCGCTTTCTATGAGGTATTTACCGAGAGTGATAAGGCTATCGCTTACCTTAAAGAACAGAATAGCTACCCCGCTGTTATAAAGGCTGACGGACTGGCTCTGGGCAAGGGCGTTATCATCGCTCAGAACGAGGAGGAAGCTGTCAAGGCTGTACACGATATGATCGACGAGCTGAAATTCGGAAAGAGCAGCGCACGCATCGTTATCGAGGAATTTCTCACAGGCCCGGAAGTATCCGTTCTCTCATTCACTGACGGAAAGACTATGATCCCCATGATCTCCTCTATGGATCATAAGCGTGCCCTGGACGGCGACAAGGGTCTGAATACCGGCGGTATGGGTACAGTTTCTCCTAACCCCTACTACACAGAGGACATCGCTAAGGAGTGCATGGAGAAGATATTCCTGCCTACTATGAACGCCATGAACGCTGAGGGACGCACTTTCGAGGGCTGCCTGTACTTTGGTCTTATGCTCACTCCCAAGGGCCCAAAGGTAATTGAGTACAACTGCCGCTTCGGTGACCCTGAGACACAGGTAGTTCTCCCCATGCTGGACGCTGACCTGTACGAGATCTTTGAGGCTATCTATGACCACACTCTTGATAAGGTCGATATAAAGTGGCATAACGGAAGCTGCGCCTGCGTAGTTATGGCAAGCGGCGGCTATCCTGAAAGCTATCCCAAGGGCATCGAAATGAACGGCTTTGACGATATGGGTCAGGTCGAGGGATGCTTCGTTTACCACGCAGGAACTAAGGTTTCCGAGGACGGAAAGTTCCTGACAAACGGCGGCAGAGTAATCGGCGTTACTGCCCGTGGCGAGAACCTCAGCGCTGCACTTGATACCGCTTATAATGGCGTTTCCAAGATAAGCTTCGAGGGCGCTCACTTCCGCCGTGATATCGGTCAGAGAGCGCTGGCTGCTCTGAAATAAGGAGCAGGATATGCACGAAAGGCTTAATACCGGCGTAAAATTCGGCTTTATCGGGAACGTGCTGTTCATCGTTTTTGGTCTGCTCGCTTTCCTTGTGCTGAAAACCTTTTCAATAAGCCACACACTGTCAAATGTATTTGAAGCGCTTGCGTATATCTGCGAATTCAGCGCATTTTCAGCCCTCGCCTATGCTGAGTGGTGCATTGCCACTTCCGTCAGAATGAGGAACATTATGAAGGTCGGATTCGCTCTGTACACGGTCTTTGAAGCGGTGATGATGTTCCTGGAACTGAAAGAATTAAGCTTCTCATTCTATCGCCCGTATTCTCTGTATCTTGCCATTGGTCATGCGGTAGTATCGGCGGCGGCTTGCTTCAGCTTCCTCCAGCTTGACCCGGATAATACAAAGTATGAGATACTTGTAACCATATGCGTCGGCATGATACTCGGCGGTATGCTGGGAAACTTCCTGGGAATAAGAGTATATTTCAGTATCGTTGTGAACGCTGTCAGCTTTGCGTTCCTGTTCTACAGCCTCAAGCGCCTTATCCGCAATGAGGAGATCGAGATAGATTGCCACGGCGATCATGCGAGAGTTGCAGAGTACAGCAGTACGTTTTTTACTGACAAAAAGTGACCGGCAGCGGCACTTGAAATACACGCTTTTTTGAAAAGCTTGGGAAATAAGATTCCCCCTACAGTTGGTTTTGACTGTAGGGGGAATTTTTTTGCACTTATTTGTAAGATGTGCTTTAAAAACAGTGTTCACATTTGTGCAGGTATACAAAGTGCTGGAAAAGTTTTTCAATAATCAACTGTTTTCGGTTGAAAAATGCCCCATTTTTGCCCCCTTATGAACGGCACGTCCAAACCGTTCAGAAAGGAGGTCATTATTATGCCGGAGAACCAGAAAAACCAGATGTGCCGCAGCTTTTGTCTGTGGTACGCAGTCCTGGGCGATGCAGGGGAAGCCGCTGTTAAAGCCGGATTCCCACCAGAGGACGCTATGGCTCAGGCAGTCGCCATTCTCAGCCGGGAGCAGAACAAAAGGAGGATATCCCAGATACGCTCCGCCCTCAGCGATACTCAGTCCGTCATTTCCGGGCTGAAGCGGCTGGCTTTTGGTAACTGCAATGATGCGGTCTACCTTGCCTTTGCCGAGGAACTTCCTCCCCCTGACGTTATCCGCCGCCTTGACTTGTTCGGCGTGTCGGAGATAAAGCGTGTAAAGGGCGGAGGCGTTGAAGTAAAGCTGGCTGACAGGCTCAAAGCTATGGAAAAACTCCATGAACTGCAAAGTACCATCAATGAAAAGGACACCGCCGAAAGCCTTATCCGGGCGCTGGCAGGGGAGGAGGCTGAAACCTGATGATACGCAGTTTCTCCCCAAAGCAGCTCACCGCCATGAACTGGTGGCGTGACCCGGCTTACCGTGACTGCGACGCTGTTATTTGCGACGGCGCTGTACGAAGCGGCAAGACTCTTGCAATGTCGCTGGGATTCATTCTCTGGGGCAGCGTAAGCTTTTCCGGGCAGAGTTTCGCACTTTGCGGCAAGACAGTAACCTCCCTCCGGAGAAATGTAGTAACGCCGCTTCTGCCCCTGCTCCGGGAGATAGGTTTTACCTGCACCGAGAGAGTATCTGCAAGCTATGTTGATATCAGTCTTTGCGGCAGAACTAACCGCTACTACCTTTTCGGCGGCAAAGATGAGGGTTCAGCGGCACTTATCCAGGGTATCACCCTTGCTGGTGTTATGCTGGACGAGGTTGCCCTTATGCCACGCTCTTTCGTGGAGCAGGCGCTTGCCAGATGCTCAGTGACCGGCTCGAAACTGTGGTTCAACTGCAACCCGGATAATCCCTCACACTGGTTCTATACCACCTGGATAAAGAAGGCTCAGGAGAAAAAAGCACTGTACCTCCACTTCACTATGGAGGACAATCCCTCCCTTTCCGAAAGGGTCAGGGAACGCTACAGGCGGCTTTACTCCGGCTCATTCTACGACAGGTTCATACTCGGCAGATGGTGCGCCTCTGAGGGAGTGGTCTACCCCATGTTTGACCCGAAACAGCATATCTACAGCGGAGAAATAATGTGCGAAAGATACGTTATCTCCTGCGACTACGGCACAGTCAACCCCTCCTCATTCGGTCTTTGGGGACTTTCCGGAGGAATATGGTACAGGACTAAGGAGTACTACTATTCCTCCAAAAGGGAAGGCATCTCACGGACTGACGAGGAACATTACCTTGCTCTGAAAGAACTGGCAGAGGGCATTGAGGTGGACAAAGTTATAGTTGACCCCTCGGCTGCCAGCTTTATCGAGTGTATCCGCAGACACGGCGAGTTCAGAGTGGTAAAGGCTGAGAACGATGTCATCACAGGGATACGGAACGTAAGCGCTGCGCTTAAAGCAGGTAAACTCCGCTTCCATGAGGACTGCAAGGACATTATAAGGGAGTTCACTCTCTACCGCTGGAGCGAGAAGTCCGGCACTGATGCACCTGTAAAGGAGAATGACCACGCAATGGACGATATGCGCTACTTTGTGGCGGATATGATGCGGTCAGACACAGACGAGGGCTTCTTCGTTATCTCAGCATCTCGATGAAAGGAGGTCGATCACAATAAGCATTTTCAGAAAAAGCAGGGAAAAGACTCAGCCCCAGATAATCAGCACCGACAGATGCGAGCCATACGGCGACATTCTTCCGGCGGCTGCTGAACCCTTTGAACGGGAACTTTACGACAGGCTGAGGTATGCCGTTCCGGTAATTGATGCGGCGATAATGAAAGTCATACGTCTTACCGGCGGCTACAGGCTTATTTCCTCGGACGAGAGGTATCAGGAGTTGCTGGACAGGTTTTCAAGTGAAGTACCGGTGGGAATTACCGGCTGTTCACTGGGAACGTTCACGGATATATTCCTTGACAGCCTGCTTACCTATGGCAGCGCAGTAGGGGAGATAGTCCCGGCAGCGGACGCTTCCGGAATCGCCGGACTTATAAACGGCGACCCTGCAAAAGTAGTACCCATAGCCGGAAGTCAGCCTTTCGACAGGCAGTATTCCATTAAACAGCCAGATGGCACTGACAAGAAACTTCCCCACCCGGAGCGTATCGTTTACGCTTCGCTTATCGGCGGTCACAGTATACTCCGTGGACTTCCTGCCCTGAGCAGTATACTCCTCAGGATATACCGCTGTATCGGTCAGAACTACGACCGTGCCGGAAATATCCGCTATGCCGTCACCTATAAGCCGGAGGGCGAAACTCTTTCGCCGGCGCAGTCCCGTGAAAGGGCTATGCTTATCGCTCGTGAATGGTCGGACGGTATGAATGCCGCAAAGTGGGGACAGGTCAAGGACTTCATCACAGTAGGGGACGTGGATATCCGGGTGATCGGTTCGGAGAATCAGCTTTTTGATACTAACGTTCCCGTAAGACAAATTCTCGAACAGCTGGTGGCTAAGCTTTCAATACCGCCTTTTCTCCTGGGACTGAACTGGAGTTCTACGGAACGTATGTCGTCCCAGCAGGCGGATATCCTCACCTCGGAACTGGAGTACTACCGCCGGCTTCTCACACCCGTTATCCGCAGTATCGGAAGCGCTTTCCTGGCTTCTCAGGGTATTGATGCAGACTGCACAGTGGAATGGGTGAACATTAACCTACAGGACGAGATCTCACTGGCTGAGGCAAGGCTTAAAAATGCTCAGGCAGCTCAGATCGAAAAGACACTTGCGGACAACTGACCGCAGAACGGAGGAATTATGTATAACGATATCAGACTTGAAAAGGGACTTTACAACCTCAGCGGCAAAAGCTTTACCGCCGCACTTGAATCTCTCGACCCCACTTCCGCCTACATCGGCACTGAACTGGAGGGTCTGGACGCTTACGAGAGACAGCTTAAAAGATTCGACATCAAGGTAGGCGGCGCAGGCTGCGACAGAGTGGAGAAGTTCTTCAGTTCTACTGAGACTGCTGTGCTTTTCCCTGAGTTCGTAGTGCGCTCTATCAGAAAGGGCTTCGACGAGACTATCCTGGGCGCAGTTACCGCCGTCAAGACTATCAGCGAAAGCGGTCAGTACCTTGGCTGTGTGCTGAGTGATACTGCTGAGTATGAATCTGTTGCCCAGACTGTCCAGCTTCCCACAGCAACTATCACCGAGGGTACGGACGCTATCACTCTGGAGAAGTTCGGCAGACTTATCAATGCTTCCTATGAGGCAGTACGCAGACAGCGCCTTGACTCCTTCGGCATCATGCTCAGAAGCATCGGTATGAAGCTGGCTGCAGCAGTAATGGGCGAGGCTTTCACCGTCCTCAAAACAGGTACTACTCCCATTACAACCACTTCCCTCACCTACGCCGACCTGGCAAGACTTTACGGCAGCTTCGACTGCTTCGGTATGACCACCGTTATCGCTTCTCCCTCTGTAGCCGCAGCTATTGCTGCAATGGAGGAGATGAAGGAAGCTAACTCCACCGCTGACGGCAGACTTATCCTTCCTTTCGGCGCAGAACTGGTAAAGACTTCTGCCGCTGACGATAACACTATCATCGGCATCGACAAGGACTTCGCTCTGGAGTTCATCACAAGCACAGACCTGGTTCTGGAGACTGACAAGCTTATCGAGCGCCAGCTTGACCAGATCACTGTATCCGTTACCTGCGGTTTCCGTAAGCTTACTCCTGACGCAGTAAAGGCGCTTTCCATTACCGCTTCCTGAAGCTGATAAACTACACGGAAAGGAGGAGGGGCGGCTCGAAAGGGCTGCCCCTGTATATTATGAAAACTGAACTTGATAAAATAAACCGCTATACCCGCAGAGAACTTACCGAGGACGAGGTGTACACTTTCTCGGTAGTGCTTTGTGATAACGACATCGACCGTGACGGCGAGCGCTTTACTGATGAGGCACTGGAAACTCTCAGTACACTTTTCCTGGGTAAGACCGGTATCACCGACCATAACGCTGCTGCCGCCAATCAGAATTCCCGTATCTACGATTGCCAGGTACTCACCGACGATACACGCCTTACTTCTGACGGCAGACCCTACAAGTACCTGAAAGCAAGTGCGTATATGGTACGTACCGACGAAAAACGCAGTCTCATCGCTGAGATAGAGGGCGGCATCAAGAAAGAGGTGAGTATCTCCTGCACCGCCTCCAGGAGGGTATGCTCAATATGCGGAACTGACCGTACAAAGTCACCGTGTTCACATATAAACGGCAAGACCTACGGCGGTAAAGTCTGCCATATTATACTTGACGGTATAACTGACGCTTATGAATGGAGTTTTGTGGCAGTCCCGGCGCAGAGAAGTGCAGGAGTTACCAAGCATTTCACTGACTGCGCCCACACTCATTCCGGAAACTTCGCTCCCGACGATAACCACAAGCTTATCCGTGAACTTCGCCGCCTTGCCTGGTTTGCCGGCGGAAAAAGCGCAGTACAGGCAATGAGTATCGCCTGCAAGGGTAAGACTGCCGGTGAACTTGAAGAACTCCGTAAATCCTGCCAGCGCCTTGCTGCGGAAAGTGCCGCCCCTCAGCTTACTGACGAGGGCGACTCCACTCCCGGAAACGGCAGCTACAAGGTCTGAGGAGGGATAGTATGAACATCGACAGCGTAAGATCACTTTTCCGGCTTTTCTCAGGCGAGGATACCGAGGAGAAGTTTCTGCCGCTTATTCTCTCAGCAGTCAGCGAGGTGGAGAGTATGCTTCTTCCGGAGGCTGATAAAACTGATGTAAGGCTTGATTATCTCTGCGCCGCCCTTGCAAATCACAGATACCAGCTTATCAAGGCTTCCGCCGGAAAACCGGAGTATACCTTTGCCGGAAAACTGCCTGATATGGGTAAAAATACCGCTATAGCCTATTCCGCCAAGCTGCTTGCGGAATACTACGAACTCTGCCGTGAACTTATCGGCGGCAGTTTCTATTTCAGTACAGTAAAGGAGTGAGATCATGTTCAGAGATGTAATAAGCGGCGTGATAAAGCGCCTTAGCGATGCAGGCGTGCGAAATATCTACAGTGCCTTTGATGCACTTTCCGTAAGCGATAAGGGCGGCAGCTACTATACAATAGTAGGACTCAGCGGCTTTACTTCCGGAAGACCGGTATACTCGCAGTTCGCTGCATATATCCCTTACACTATGAGACTGGAGCTGACTGTTACAGCCCCGGAAAACTGCCCGCTTAGCCAGCTTTACAGCTACTTTGAGGAGCAGATCATGACAAGGCTTTCATCGCTTACCGATCTTGACCACTTCCTCACCAGCATCACAGTCAAGCCCGTTAGCAGCATAAGCCGTATCGCCATTTGTGCAGAACTTACTGTAAAGGGTATGTACAAGGCGGAAAAGGAGGACTAATGACAGGCATTAAAGAAAGAGAACCAGAGATCATCGTCATAGGCGGAAATGCCTTTTATTGCGACAGAATAAAGGCTTCCGGCGTTATGAACGTTACTGAGCAGCCAACGGTTTCAGGAAGTACAGCGGTAACAAACTACTGTAGGCGTGCGTCAAGGATAACCCTTTGTCTGCGTTACTATTCTGAGGAACGCTCGATCAAGCCGCTTGCAGTATTCCATGATATGCTGGGTACAAGATCGCAGTTCAGCTTCTCATACCAGGGCTACAGGTTTACAGGCTGTACAATACAGAACTTCACCGCCGAGGAAAAGGAGGAAGGCTGGCTGACAGCAGAGCTTACTTTCATTACCTCTGATACGATAACCGAGGAGGTTCAGACATGAGCGTGCGGATAGTTCTGGTGCTATCAGACAACTCAGAGATAACTTCGGAGCAGGTGCTTACTTTCCGCTTTGAAAAGGAAGCATACCTGCCCTACACCACGCTAAGTGCATCGTTTCTTACAACACAGGTTGTGGAAGGGGAGGTTACCGGAGTAAAACTGTATATTGACAGCAGGCTCGTCCACCACGGTACGTCTGATACCTTTGAAACAAAGCGGAAAGGTGATTGCTTCCACGGAAAACTTACCTCACGCAGCTTTACCTCAATGCTCTTGCAGAACCAGCTTGAGCCGGGAATGTATACCCATATCTCCCTTAACCGGCTTATGGATGGCTTCGTAACGATTCCTAATGTTACCCACGAGGACAGCCCCGACGAAAGCGGATATATCTATGTAAAATACGGCAGCGATCAGTGGGACGGTATCGTAAACCTCTGCTATAAACAGCAGCTTACTTACCCGTATATCGGCGGTACAAACTGCGTTATGTTCACGCCCAAGACTGAGCCGGTGCAGGTGACTATCGACAACTCGCATCAGCTTGAATCCGGACACAGATCAATAGATAAGCGTATCGTCAGTGATTGGCATATGGCTGATGTGGACGATGCCTATGGTACTTTCGATCTCCATGTAGCCGCTGCCGACAGTCGTGGAATTGTCCGGCACAGATACTTTGAACTTGACCGCCAGTACCTCTATTCTCCTGCCAGCGCTCTTGACTTCCGTGCTGCCTACGCAGGCAGAGGTATGAAATGCGACTTCTGTACCTATGTGGGCTACTCAGGCGAGGATCTCTATGACATCGCCTCATTCGGCAGTATCACCGGCAGAATATGCCGTATCGTTGTGACCGGCTCAAGATCCGGCATTACTACCTCCCTCAGCATCTACCACGATTACTTTCACTCCTGAGTTGGGGCTTGCTTCCGGCACCCTTTCCAAAGACTTTTAGCATAAAAATTCCCCCTGATATGGTGTAGCCTTTCGTCCGCCATATCAGGGGGAATTTTTTTATTTAGAAGTTTTAGGAATTGGGGATAGCCCTTTTCCACGATCCACCTCAGGAGTTAGAACCTGTCCACATAGGGTGAATGTACGGATTTTCAGGCATAATTTTGTCGGTGGCAAGGCAAAAATCCGCCGACGGGCTGTCGCCCTTCAAGGATTTTTAACGCAGTCACCGGCAAAATTTGACGAAAATAAGTAGTGCCCCAAATCTTCGATTTGGCTGGCAATACTATATGCCTTGTGCTGACGTGCATGAATCCCTATGTGGGCAGGTTCTTAGAGTCGTCGAGGATACTTGGGGCGGGGGCAGAGTCGGCTTTAAGGCGGTTGTGTTTAGCGGTGGAAGCGAGGTTTACCGCAGCCAGGATAACTGCAATGGCAGCAGGAATGATAGAGGGGAGTATGCGAACCATGTACATATCGCTGATAGGTGACATAGTATAGTTATCAGTCCAGCCGGCGGCATCGGCGTGCGCCATGACCTTATGAAGCATAGCAAGGCACAGTGCAAGTCCGCCGACGTTACAGGTAATAGATATAACAGAAAGTATATTCCTGCGAAAAAGGCTTAAAATAGCGCCTGAAATCATAATTATACCAGAAGTGATAAGCAGCATACCAATTTTTTTCATATCTCCGCCGTAGCTATTGCCGTTGTATATCAGACCAGCCCCGCTGAGGCACACCATCATAAGTGGATAAACGGCGGTCAGAATGAGCATAATAATTCTGATGAGTGTTACAGCAAGGGGAGTTTTACGTTTAGCCATTATTCACCGGCTTTCTTGCTTTGCAGGAAATATTATCCACATCAAGGCGGAAAACGGCGACGGCGTTAAGACGTTCCGGGGCGAAATCCCAGTTATCTTTGCCGGTAGCCTGTTTCATGACAGCTTTCAGACCTGTTATTTTCTCGGCGGTATCCTCGGCGATACTGAATGTACCGTTTCCGATGATACTCATATACTCAGCGGAATGGTTACAGGCGCTTTCGGCTTCCAGCAGGCGGTAATTTCCGTCCACCTCGAAGCCTACTTTCGGGCATTTTTCTGCAAGTGAGTATTTTCTTCCGCTTTTAGCGCCGTGAAACCACATAGTCAGCTTGTCGCCGGAAATAGTATACCCGTAATTCATGGGAACTATGTAAACATCACCATTGTCAGAAAATGCCACTCTCATTATCTGCTGACTGCTGAGAAAATCGAGCATTTCCTTTTTGTCAGTAACTTCTCTGTCTTTTCTTCTCATAATTATCACTTACTTTCATAACATATCTCCGGTCATACCGGGTACAATATAATTACCGGCATAAAGCCGGCTGGGAACTTGCAGAAGTTCCCAAGAAAGGACGATATATGCTGCCCATAAAAAGAATCAAGCAAACTGCCGCAGTAGTCATATCTGCGGCTATGGCTGTAGTTTTTGGTACAGCCGGGTACTATTCTGCAAAACTGCCTGACCATATCGTAACCAGTGCTGGCAGTTCCGTGACATTTGCAGCGTACCCAGAGATACAGTGCAGCGACGGCAGCACACTTTCGCTGTTTGGTGCGATACCGGTCAAAAGCGTTACGGTGCAGGATACCGGAGAAACTGCCCTCATTGCAGGCGGTCAGCCCTTTGGCATAAAGCTGCTTATGGAAGGGGTAATGGTGACTAAACTGGGGCAGATAAAGACCAGAAGCGGCGGTATATGCTGCCCTGCCCAGGACGCTGGAATAGAAGTGGGCGACGTGATACGTTATGCGGACGGTACTGCGGTAACGTCCAACGCCCAGTTACAGGCAATGATCGCAAAAGGGGAGGCGGTTCAGCTTGATATAGACCGTGACGGCAAAGACATCAAGGCTGAGCTTATACCTGTGCAGTCCTATGGTTCTGGGAAATACCGTGGAGGAATGTGGGTGCGTGACAGCATTGCCGGAATAGGAACTATTACCTTTGTGAACAAGGAAACCGGTGAATTCGCCGGGCTTGGACACCCGGTCTGCGACAGCGATACCGGAGGTATAGTACCAGTCCACAGCGGTGAAGCCGTCCCTGCCACTATAACCGACACACGCAAAGGTGAACGTGGAATCCCCGGCGAACTTCACGGCAGTTTCGCCCACGGAAGCAGCTACGGCGTGATAACCTGCAATGACAGTACAGGGATCTATGGCAGACTTACTGCGGACGCACTGGAAGAAATGTCGGAAAATTGCCCGGAACTGCCGCTTGGCTGCCGTCAGGAGGTGACCGAGGGTGAAGCCTTCATACTCTCGACCGTTACCGGCGAGGGAGTAAAAGCGTACACTGCGGTTATTGAGAAGATAGATCTGTCTCCTGATGATACGAGAAATATGGTCATACGCATCACTGATCCTGAGCTGCTGGAGATCACCGGGGGCATAGTTCAGGGAATGAGCGGAAGCCCGATAATCCAGAATGGCAAGCTTATCGGCGCAGTCACTCATGTATTTGTATCCGACCCTGCAAGAGGGTACGGTATATTTGCAGACACCATGTACACCAGATAACAAAGCAGGGCTGCTACAGACCGGGCGAAAGCCCAACTGTAACAGCCCTTTTGCTTCAAATGATGAGCAGCAATGCCGCAGCTGTTTGATACAGCCCCTCCCTGCCGATGTGAAAACAAAGGCTATGCAGCAATGCAAAAAACTGAGAAAAGAGTCAGATTATCTGCTCTCCTCGCTGAAACCGCTGTCAACCAGCTCGATGAGAGCGTCTACAGCAGCCTTCTCGTCTGAACCGTCAGCGATTACCTTAACGTTTGTACCGCCAACGATGCCGAGGGAAAGGATACCCAGGAGGCTCTTAGCGTTAACTCTGCGCTCTTCCTTCTCGATCCAGATAGAGGACTTGAACTCGTTAGCCTTCTGAATGAAGAATGTAGCAGGTCTTGCGTGGAGACCAACCTGATTCTTAACCATAACTTCTCTTACAAACATAATACAACTCTCCTATTCTCTGTGATAGCTCCCTGATTGGGAGCAGAATCGGTACGAACAATCAAGCCGGATTTATTTTTGACGGCTTTTCTGTTGCTGTATTAATTATACATTCATTTTTTTCAAACGTCAACGGATTTTTTGATGAAATTGTATTTATTCACACAAATTCTACATTTCAGTATAATGGAGGTCAATTTTTTCCGATTTGCTTGTTTAATATCACTACAAATTCGACACAACAAATTGTTAAACTTACATAGAATTCCACAGAAGATTATGGTCACAATTGCTAAACGGAAAGAATTCTGGAAATTATACAAATTGTTTATATTCTGTGACAATATGGCTATATCTTATTTATATACCTCATGAAATCGCTATTTTTTATCCTCATTGTATTTTTTTAGCATATCCGGGCGGCGTTCGGCAGTTATTGCAATTGCCTGTTCGTGCCGCCACTGTTCTATATTTTTGTGGTGACCGGACAGTAGCACAGGCGGAACTGTCATACCCTCCCAGACTTCCGGACGTGTATAATGGGGATATTCCAGAAGTCCGCTATAGATACTTTCGTCAGTAAAGCACACCTCGTCAGAGAGAACACCCTTGCACATTCTGGCAACTGCATCAGTTACCACCATTGCAGGAAGCTCGCCGCCAGTGAGGACATAATCGCCTATAGAGATCTCCTCATCAACGATCTTGTCAATAACACGCTGATCCACGCCTTCATAATGACCGCAAATAATGAGTATTGCCTCCTTCTGGGAAAGCTCCACTGCTTTCTGCTGGGTGAAGACCTTACCCTTGGGCGACATATATATAGTATGCGGCTTGCAGCCGAATTCGTCACAGACAGCCTTGTAGCAGTTGTAGATCGGCTCGCACTGCATGACCATGCCCATACCTCCGCCGTAGGGGGTATCGTCAACACGGCGGTGCTTATCCTGGGTGTATTCTCTTATCTGGCGGCAATGTACTTCTATCTTGCCGGCTTTTCGTGCCCTGCCCACGATACTCTCGCCCAGTACCGCCTCGCACATTTCCGGGAAAAGTGTAGCAATTTCTATCTTCATAGTAACTTCCTTTCGTAAAAATCAAGCCACCGGAAGTTTTCCTCCCCCGGTGGCTATATGGTATCAGTCGAAAAGTCCTTCAAGAGGACGTATTGTCATAATGTCGGCATCAATATCAGTGGAAACTACCACATCACCGATAGCAGGCACAAGGTATTCACGGTCGTCGCCCTTTACAACGTAGACATCGTTCGCACCGGTCTGCATAACGTCAGCGATCTTGCCGTAGACCTGACCGGAATCAGCGTCCCTGACCTCCATGCCGATAAGGTCTTGTATAAAATAGGTATCCTCATCGAGTTCCAGGTCATCACGGTGCATATACAGAAGCTTGTTGCGGAGTTTATCGGCTTCTTCCGGTGTGTTAACGCCTTCTATCTTGGCGATGACCATATTCTTGAACGCACGGGAATGTTCGATGATAACTTCGGTGTGCGCTTTGCCCAGGAAAAGCCTGTCGAACTCCGCTAAGAGTTCCGGGGAATCGGTGTAGGGCATTATCTTGACCTCGCCCCTGATGCCGTGGGTATTGACTATTTTTCCTGCTTCCAGAAATTCTTTCTTCATTATTTCCTCCGAGAATTACTCCGCCACATCAGCGGAATTGACTATCTGCCAGAGTGTGTCGCTGTCTGCCGGTGCATTCACAAGTATCTGGACTTTGCGGTTAAGGTGATCGTTAGGGTAAAGCTCGATTATATACTTGCCGTTGCCGTCTTTTTCGCCCATGAATATGAGAAATCCCTTAGCGTTATCCGTAGCCAGATCGTAGTACACATTACCGCTGCGGTAGAGTGTATCCTTCATGACAGCGTAGGACATTGCGGCAACAGTCGCACCGTGTTTAGTGATATTGATATCGTCGGGGGTATAGTCCGCAACGAAATGGAAAAAGGAGTAGTTGTTATCATCGCAGCCACCCTTGAAGCATTTTGTGATTTTTCCCCATTGCTCCGGTGTAGTTTCGCCCTCATACATATCAAAGGTATCATCGCTGTCCATTGCCATAAATACGACAGTTATGTTATCGTTACTGTAGGAACGCTGTTTCAGTTCTGAATCGCCCTCGCTGCCCTTTTTTTCCAAATCAGCGGGAACTTTAACAGTTGCGCCCTCAATGGTAAGTTCCTTGAAATCCTCCGGAACAGCCACATCGCCGTGCTGATACTCCATGATCGTAATGTCCTTGCTCTGGCATTTATTCTGGATATATAACTTACCCGGCAGACCGGGAACGAATACAAAAACTGAAGCCGCCAGTACCAGAGGTACACCCAGGACGATGCCTGCACCCTTTAAAAAAATATTCATAGTAATTCCCCTTATATCATATTATTTAGCCGGACAGGATATTATCCCCTTACCTGCCCTGAAATTATTGTTTTCATTTAACAACGCAAGCTGCAAACTTTGTACCCTGCAAAACACGGTTGAGCGACAGCAAAATCACCGCTTCTGCCAAAGTGAGCGAGCGAAGCAAGCGTCACCGTGATATGTGGTCAAGCTGACTCCAGCTTGTTAGTTTTTCATTTCAAAGTTTTCGCCTAAGATGTCCTTGTTTGCTTCAAGGATAGGTCTGATGTACTCAGCCAGGAATTCCTCTACCTGCTGAGAACTTCTTCCGGTGTAGTTCTCAGGCTTGAGAACTGCTTCAAGTTCCTCCTTTGTTACCATGAACATAGGATCTTTCTCGATAAGCTCGCAAAGGTTGTTGTCCTTGCCGTAAACCTTTACCTGCTCGCCTGCGATCATTGAATAGTCCATGATACGGTCGTGGAGTTCCTGACGGTTTCCGCCCTTCTTAACTGCGTCCATCATGATGTTCTCGCTTGCCATGAAAGGCAGTTCAGCCATAACTCTGCGGCGGATCATCTCAGGGTATACTACCAGTCCGTCAGTTACGTTCATCATGATGTTCAGGATAGCATCAACGCCCAGGAATGCCTCCGCAACGGAAATTCTCTTGTTAGCTGAGTCGTCCAGAGTTCTCTCGAACCACTGTGTACCGGCTGTGAAAGCAGGATTGAGAACGTCGATCATAACGTAGCGTGAAAGGGAAGTGATTCTCTCGCATCTCATAGGATTGCGCTTGTAAGCCATTGCGCTTGAACCGATCTGCTTCTTCTCACGGGGTTCTTCCATTTCCTTGAAGCTCTGGAGAAGTCTCATATCGTTTGAGAACTTGCTTGCAGTCTGAGCAATACCGCTGAGAACTGAAAGCACCTGAGAATCCATCTTTCTGGAATAAGTCTGACCGGAAACAGGTACAACTGCGTCGAAGCCCATTTCCTCGGCGATCATCTTTTCAAGCTGCTTGATCTTGTCAGTGTCGCCCTCGAAAAGCTCCATGAATGAAGCCTGAGTACCGGTAGTGCCCTTAGAGCCCAGGAGTTTCAGGGTAGACATTCTGTACTCTAAGTCCTCGAAGTCCATAAGCAGTTCATTGAGCCAGAGAGTTGCTCTCTTGCCAACTGTAGTAAGCTGAGCAGGCTGGAGGTGAGTGTAAGCCAGGCAGGGCAGGCTCTTGTATTCCTCAGCGAACTTAGCCAGGTTATTCATAACGTTTATCAGCTTTCTGCGTACTATCTTCAGAGCGTCACGCATGATGATAACGTCGGTATTGTCGCCAACGTAGCAGGAAGTAGCACCCAGGTGGATAATACCAGCAGCATCGGGGCAAGCCTGACCGTAGGTGAAAACGTGTGCCATAACGTCGTGGCGGGTGATGCGCTCTCTTGCCTCAGCAGCAGCGTAGTCGATATCGTTGATATGCTCCTCAAGCTGTTTTACCTGAGCCTCAGTAACAGGCAGACCCAGTTTCATTTCAGCTCTTGCCAGAGCGACCCAGAGTTTTCTCCAGGTAGTGAATTTCTTATCAGCGGAGAAGATATACTGCATCTCCTCGCTTGCGTATCTTGTACAGAAGGGGCTTTCATAGCTCTTGTAGTTATTGCTCATCGTAAGTATTCTCCTTTTCTCCGCAGGGCATCTGCGGAATATCATATGGTATAATTATAACATAGCACTATTTAAAAATCAAGGCTTTCTTCTTGATTTAACACGGCAGCAGCATTTATTTTTTTGGGGAATTATTTAAGTCGCACGTTACTTTTTTTGTTTATTATTAGTCTCCATGACGTTCCCAAAGGGGACAACCCAAGTGGAAAAAGGGGGAGGAACTAATTAAACCCGACAAAAATCGGCATTTCCTCCCCCTTTTTCCCCTTAGTTTTTCCCCTTTGAAACCCCTTTCCTGAACCCTTTTTTTCCCCACCTTTGCCGATTTTTACCGGCACTGTCTTCCTAAAATCCATAGGTCGAAAATTTATGTCTCCTTATTTCCAGGAAGTCTCCTTGTCGTCCACATTTCTACGGCAGCTTTCCTGTATGGCGGAAAATGTTTCACGGAAAGTAAATGCTGCTGCCCTGCTTGATTTAATGCATAATGCGTAATTAATTGTGTGCCTTATGGCATGATTTTTTGATACATTCACTATTCACCGTTCTCTCTGCCGCCGCATACATTGTTATGCGGAATTATCTCATTCAGAAGGGAGGTGTGGTGTTGTGCTTCTGTCAATGCTAAAGCCGGGTGAATGTGCAAATGTGGTAAATGTTGCGGCTGAACCGGCTATGTCCCAACGCCTTTCCGCCCTGGGGCTTGCCAAGGGTACACCCGTTGCCTGCCTGCATAAAAGTCTCTCCGGAAACATCTGCGCCTACCAGATAAGGGACGCTGTTATCGCCATGAGAAGGGAAACTGCCGCTTCTGTGGCGGTTGACATTCGCAGAAATATATGATATAATTTAAAGTATATTATGATCCTAAAAAAGGAGGTACGGTCATGACTGAAAAGGAAAAACTCCAGGCAGGAGAACTTTATAATGCGAATGATCCTGAACTGGTGCAGGAAAGGGTAAATGCTAAAAAACTCTGTATGGAGTATAATGCCGCTACCTATAACGACTACCAGAAAAAGGAAAGGCTTCTTACCCGCCTTATCGCTTTCAAGGGCGAAAATACCTGGATAGAAGCAAATTTCTTCTGCGATTACGGCTATAACATCTTCCTGGGTGATAACTTCTACTCAAACCACAATCTGGTTATTCTCGACTGCGCTGAGGTCACTTTCGGAACCAACACATATATCGGCCCTAACTGCGGATTCTATACCGCTTCCCACCCTATCGACGCTGAGACACGCAACCAGGGCCTTGAGTACGCAAAGCCTATTACTGTAGGCGATAATGTGTGGATAGGCGGAAATGTTACCGTCCTTGGCGGTGTCACTATCGGCAATAACGTTGTCATCGGCGCAGGAAGCGTGGTAACTCACGATATCCCCGATAATGTAGTAGCTGTAGGCAATCCCTGCAAGGTCATAAGACCGGTTGACGAAAAATAACATATAAATGCATAATTATCAAGGGAATGTGCCGAATGATAATTATGCATTAATACCACAAGAAAGGGCTGACTGAACTATGAACACACTTCACTTCCGATACGCTGTGGAGATCGAAAAAACACGCTCCATTACTCAGGCTGCGGAGAATCTGTATATGGCTCAGCCAAACCTCAGCAAAGCTATCAAGGAACTGGAAAATTCCCTTGGCATCACCATTTTCCGCCGCACCTCAAAGGGCGTTATCCCCACCGAGGAGGGCGTGAAGTTCCTTGCCTGTGCAAAACAGGTGCTTATGCAGATAGATGCTATGGAGGCTATCAGTTCTCCGGACAAGCCCAGAGACCGTATGATGAGGATATCCGTGCCGAGAGCAGGATATATCTCTAAGGCATTCTCTGAATTTATCGCCGCTTCCGACGCTTCTTATGATATGGAGGTATACTTCTGCGAGACTAATTCCCTGCGTACTATTGAGAATGTCCGTGACAACGGCTACAACTTCGGCATTATCCGTTTCAATCACGCCCATGAGAAGTACTTCATGGACTACCTGAGCGAGAAAAATCTCGACCACCAGCTTCTCTGGGACTTCCAGCAGGTTGCGGTAATGTCCGCTGAACACCCTGCTGCTGACCGTGAGGAACTTACCTACGCCGAGCTTTCTGCAAGATATGCTGAACTTACCCAGGGCGATGATGCTATACCATATCTGCCCAATGCCGTTCAGAAACTTTTCGCAGAGAACCGTCCGGCTGATACCAAAGTCCGCCGGATAGCCATGTTCGACCGTGGTAGCGCCCTGGACTTCCTGCTTACCGTTCCCCAGTCGTTCATGCTGGATTCCCCTGAGCCGAAAAGCCTTTGCGGAAAACATGGTCTGGTGCAGAAAAAGTGCATATTCCCCGACAACCACTTCAAAGACCTGCTGATATATCCCGGCGGTAAGCGCCTGGACGACAGCGAACTCGCCCTTGTGAATAAGCTGTGTGAAGTACGCAATCATACCGCTTTTACCGAGGATATAAGATAATTGTTTTTCCCCTGCCAGACGGCGGGGAAAATTTTTATCCGCTTTTTTGTGCGGTAATAACTGAAATCACCGGGATAATTCGATAATATTTGTCCTTTGTATTCCTTGAAAACCACTTGCAAATCATCGGAAAATGTGGTATAATCAGAAATAGCGTATCACTGTCAACGGCGATAGTGAAATAAACGAAAGAGGTAAAGAGTTATGTTTGAAATTCTTGAAAAGAAAAGCCTCAACCCCACTGTTACCCTTATGAAGATAAACGCTCCCCGTGTAGCTAAGAAAGCTGAGCCGGGTCAGTTCATTATCCTCAGAACAGACAGCGAGGGAGAGCGTATCCCCCTGACTATTGCGGATTTTGACCGCAATGCCGGAACTGTTACTATCATATTCCAGATAGTTGGCGGCACTACAGAGAAGCTGAACCACCTGAACGAAGGCGACTGCCTCCACGATTTCGTTGGCCCTCTCGGAAAGGCTACTGAGACTGAGGGTCTGAAGAAAGTTGCTGTTGTAGGCGGCGGCGTGGGCTGCGCTATCGCTTACCCTGTTGCCAAGAAGCTTCACGAACTGGGCGTTGAAGTACACTCTATCGTCGGCTTCCGTAATAAGGATCTGGTTATCCTTGAGGACGAGTTCCGTGCTGCTTCTTCCAAGTTCGTTCTCATGTCCGACGACGGCAGCGCTGGTGAAAAGGGTCTGGTTACCGATGCTCTGAAAAAGCTCATCGAAAGCGGCGAGAAGTACGACAGAGTTATCACTATCGGCCCTCTCATCATGATGAAGTTCGTCTGTCGTTTAACTAAGGAGTATGAGATACCCACTGTTGCTTCCATGAACCCCATTATGATCGACGGTACTGGTATGTGCGGCGGCTGCCGTCTTACTGTTGGCGGAGAGACTAAGTTCGCCTGCGTTGACGGCCCTGAGTTCGACGGTCATCTTATCGACTTCGATCAGGCTATGGCAAGAGGCGCAATGTACAAGGATTTTGAGCGCAAGGCTCACGATGATGCCTGCAATCTGTTCAAGGAGGTAAAGTGACCATGCCTAATATGTCTTTAAAAAGAAACGAGATGCCTGTTCAGGCACCTGATGTGAGAAATAAAAACTTCCTGGAGGTCGCTCTGGGTTACACCGAGGAGCAGGCTATCGACGAGGCAAAGAGATGCCTTAACTGCAAGAACAAGCCCTGCGTTACCGGCTGCCCTGTTCAGATAGATATCCCCTCCTTTATCGCTTGCGTTGCAGAGGGCGACTTTGCAGGCGCTTACAACGTTATCACCAAGTCCAGCTCACTTCCTGCTGTATGCGGCCGTGTTTGCCCTCAGGAGAACCAGTGCGAGAGCAAGTGCATAAGAGGCAAGAAGGGCGAAGCTGTCGCTATAGGCAGACTGGAAAGATTCGTTGCTGACTGGCATAACGCTCAGCCTGATGCTAAGGTTGAGAAGCCTGCTTCAAATGGCCACAAGGCTGCTATCATCGGTTCAGGTCCTTCCGGACTTGCCTGCGCTGGTGACCTTGCTAAGAAGGGCTATGACGTTACGATCTTCGAGGCACTCCACCTTGCTGGCGGCGTTCTGTCCTACGGTATCCCTGAATTCAGACTTCCCAAGACTATCGTTCAGAAGGAGATCGAGGGTCTGAAGGCTCTGGGCGTTAAGGTCGAGACTAATACAGTAGTCGGCAAGACTATCTCCATCGACGAACTGATGCAGGAAGAAGGCTTTGAGACTGTATTCATCGGTTCAGGTGCGGGTCTGCCCAGATTTATGAATATCCCCGGCGAAAACCTCAACGGCGTTTACTCCGCTAACGAGTTCCTCACACGTATCAACCTGATGAAGGCTTACAAAGAGGGCAGTGCTACTCCTATCAAGGCTGGCTCAAAGGCAGTTATCGTAGGCGGCGGAAACGTTGCTATGGACGCTGCACGCTGCGCTAAGAGACTGGGCGCTGAGGTTTATATCGTATACAGACGTACAGAGAATGAACTTCCTGCAAGAGCAGAGGAAGTTGAGCACGCTAAGGAGGAGGGCATCATCTTCAAGTTCCTCACAAATCCTACCGAGATCACTTCCACTGAGAACGGCTGGGTAAAGAGCGTTATCTGCCAGGAAATGGAGCTTTCCGAGCCTGATGCTTCCGGCAGAGCAAAGCCTGTTCCCAAGGAGGGCGCATTCATCGAGATCGAGGCTGATACAGTTATCATGTCTATCGGTACTTCACCTAACCCTCTTATCAAGTCCACAACTGCTGGTCTTGACACTCAGAAGTGGGGCGGCATCATCGCTGACGAGGACGGTCTTACCTCAAAGGAAGGCGTTTACGCAGGCGGCGACGCTGTTACAGGTGCAGCAACAGTTATCCTGGCAATGGGCGCAGGCAAGAAGGCTGCGGCTGCTATGGACGAATATATGCAGAACAAGTAAAAAAGTGCAATATACCGGAGTATTTCAAAGTACTCCGGTATTTTTTGGCACTTTTTATTGTTAAAATAAAAAAATATATCAGAGATTTTTTGCGTTTTACGGTAAAATCAGTGAACTAATTTGATTCAAAAAGTTCTTTGGATTATATAAAATATACAAGTGAACCTTGAAAAAGGTCATATGAACTCATTATGTATACAAATAATCAATTTGTAAGTTCTGCATACTGTATGCGTAAAAAGTTTGTGCATTATGCCTTGACAAATTTGACCAGGTGTGTTATAATATCTTCACAGTCTGGACGGGGAAACAAACCGGACTGAATACATGATAAGGAGGGGCTTTATGAAAACCGTTTTTAAGGTATGGAATATCCTAATTATTGCATTCTGGGGCATCATGGGACTGATATTGCTGCTCGGTTTATTAGGCATCGGCAGCCTTGTTGACGGCGCTTCAGCAAGGGAACAGGCTCTTGGCGGTGCGGTATCATTGATCGCACTGTTCGCTCTTGTGACACCTGTTGTTAACGTGATTATGGGCATATCCGGTCTTAGGGGTAAGATCGGTACTGCAACCAAGATCGCATACGTGCTGCTGGCGCTGGATGCTGTGAATCTTATCGTCAGCGATAACAAGGGCATGACTATTCTCAGAATGATCGTGACTATTGGCTATGTTATTACAGCCAAAAAATCTGACACATACGCTGTGTACTGATAGGTAAAGTACCGGCGTATACGTCAGATCCATCAGGGGAAACCTTTCTCAAAGGGTACGCCCCCCACTTCCTTCCTGAAAAAGTTCCCTGACAGGGCTTGAAAGTAAGTATAGCGACTTACCTTTCAGTAATGCCTGTCAGGGAATTTTTATTATGTGGATATTGCACAGGGCAACAGCATTTACTTTTTGGGAATTATTTAAGTCGCCCGTTTCTTTTACTAAATTTGTCTGTTTTACGGACGTTCCGCCAAAGGGGGACACCCAAGTGGAAAAAGGGGGAGGAACAAATTAAACCCGGCAAAAATCGGCATTTCCTCC
>JAGBJO010000006.1 GCA_017934425.1 Ruminococcus sp. | reverse complement strand
TGAATAGAACACAGTACCAAGGAAAATACGGTTGAGCGACGGCAAAATGCAATGTTCTAAATGGTGAGCGAGCGCAAGCAAGCGACAACGTGGGGGCGGTCAAGCTGGCTCAGCTTGAAAAAGTAAATGCTGTTGCCGTGACAGGTTCTAAATCACTACTTGCTATTTGAACGAAAATGTGTTATAATGTAAAAGACGATCACTGGTCTTGCCATACTTTATAAGGGTGAAAATCTTTTTGAAAGAGGTATTTATATGAAAAAAATCGCAGCAGCAGCTTCAGCGGCTGTCCTTGTCACTACTATGACAGGAAGCATCGCTTCAGCCGAGGAGGATAACCAGCTAAAACCAGAGTTATCTCTCCCAAAAGTCGTACTGTCTGAGGACGACGTTAAGGAAAGCCGCAGAGTAAAAGTCTCACTGGAAATCAGCGGCGCTGATAAGAAGTACTCCTCGTTTGAGTTCTGGACAAAATTCGATGACAGACTTACTATGCCCGTGGATAATAATGGTCTGCCAAAGGTTTCATTCGGCAGCGGAGTTTCGGATATGCATACTGCCGTTGCAGCCAACAGCTATTACGACCATGATAAAAACAGACTCATTACAGTCAACGGTGTACGCACTATCGGCGCAGCCGGCTGCGATGCAGGTGTTGACGGCACTGTGTTCACAGTTACACTGATGCTTCCGGAGGACGCTAAGGCAGGAGATGTTTTTCCGCTGGAGATCCTGCCTATCAACAAGCAGACAGCCAATAACAACTACGTTGGCAGCATTTTTATGAACAGCGCCCGTGATGATGCAGGACAGCAGATGCAGGACTGGCTTTTCAGCAATGGTCTGAAAGGCGGATATATCAAGATAACCTCCGACGGTACTGACAACTGCCTTGGCGATGTTTCCGGCGACGGAAATGTTTCCTCTGCCGATATCGTAGCAGTACTCCAGTATACAGCTAACTCGGAAAAGTACCCTATCCGACCTGATCTTCTTGAAAATGGTGACGTTAACGGCGACGGTACTATAAATGCCCAGGACGCATACCTTATCCAGCAGTATGATGCGAAGGTTATCACAAGCTTTTCAGCAAAATGATCTGACGGTCAGTGGATCATGCCTTAACGATTTCAAGGCAACAGGCATATAATGTAACGTATCACGAACGGCACAGCGCTGCTTCCCCCTAAAGGGGTGATACTTTGCAGAACCAGCGAAACGACCAGCTTTTTTGTACGCTTGCCATGCCCTCATACACCTATGCTAAAAAGGCTGAGGGACTTCTGCGTCAGCGCAGCAAGGCTGTGAAGATAGTCCGCCGTGAACAGACCAGTGTTTCCGGCTGCGGCTATGATATAGTGGTAACAGGCAGCTGTCAGGCGGCTAAAGCTATACTCGACAGAGCTTCCGTACCGTATGCGGAGGTGAGCCATGACAGTTAATTTTGATAACGCTGCTACAACGTTCCCGAAGCCCGTCAGCGTAAGGCAGGCTGCGGCTAAAGCTATATCAGAACTGGGCGGCAATGCCGGACGAGGCGGTCATGATCTTGCCAGACGCACCTCTGAAGCAGTTTATTCTGCCCGTGAAACTGCCGCTTCATTCTTCGGCGCTTCTCCGGAGAATACCGTCTTTGCTCTTAACTGTACCCATGCGCTGAATATGGCGATAAAGGGTATTATGAGCGATGGCGGTCATATGATAATCAGTTCTATTGAGCATAACTCTGTCTCACGTCCGGCATATGCACTTTTCCAGCAGGGGAAAATAGATCTGTCCTGTGCCGATGCTGAAACTGACCCGGACAGGACTGTGGAGAACTTCCGCAGCCTTATCCGCAGCGACACAAAAGCCATTGTCTGTACTGCTGCCGGGAATGTTACAGGTCAGATAATGCCCCTGCGCCCTATTGCCAGACTTTGCCGGGAAAAGGAAATATGCTTCATTGTTGACGGCGCTCAGGCTTGCGGAGTATTGCCGCTTACCCTTGAGGACGGCTTCAATATCCTCTGCACAGCCGGTCACAAGGGGCTTTACGGTATTACCGGAACAGGTCTGCTCATAAGCGACGGGCAGTTCACTATAAAGCCGATGATCCAGGGCGGTACGGGCAGTTCATCTTCTCTGCTAACGCAGCCTGAACTGCTGCCGGAAGCACTGGAAAGCGGCACTCTCAATACCCCAGGCATAATGTCTCTGAAAGCCGGTATAGACTTCGTCCGCCGGCAAGGGATTGATAATATAAAGGAACATGAGGATAGACTCTGCCGGATATTCATTGACGGTGCAAAGGAGATACCAGGTATGACGGTGTACCGCAATCCTGGCGCAGAGTATGTCCCCATAGTCTCATTCAATATCTCCTCCGCAAGCCCGGAAAAGACTGCGGCTATGCTGGCAAAACAGGGTTTCTGCCTGCGTGCAGGCTACCACTGTGCTGCCCTTGCACACGCAAGTCTTGGCACAAAACAGGGGACTGTCCGGTTTTCACCCTCTGTTTTCAGCCGTGAGGAGGACGTTCACAGACTTCTCAGACTGCTGAGGAGTATTCAGGAAAACAGATCAGATTTGTGATAAGTTTGAGAAAATATCACAAAAACTATTGAAATTATCTCAGAACGTGGTACAATAGTATATGTGGGAAATGCGCTTGCCGTTGCTCCGCAGTTTTTTTGCTGCGGAGCATCTGAGAGTTTTCCTCAATAAACCATAGAAAGGCAGTGAAATATGCCAACTCTCGACAGTCTGAAATATGCCTTTGAAAGTGTTATCAGCACACTTACATACAAAGATGTTCTGGACGTTCTCGTCCTTGCCTATATATTCTACCTGCTGATAAAGCTTATCAGCGAAACAAGAGCCGGTCAGCTTGTAAAGGGTATCCTGCTTGTTGTTGTAGGATACTTCCTCAGTACGCTTCTGGAACTTAAAGTAATAAAGTATATCCTCGAAAAAGCGCTTGATATCGGTCTTTTAGCTACTATCATACTGTTCCAGCCGGAACTGAGACGTGCCCTTGAAAAGTTCGGACGAACCAGGCTGGGCGTTACATTCCTGGGACTGAGCCAGTACAGCGATGACGTTACCCAGAACTGGGAGCGTGCTATTAAAGCAATATGCGAAGCTTGCGGAGAACTTTCCGCCACCTGTACTGGCGCACTGATCGTTATTGAGAGACAGGTGAAACTGGGCGAGCAGATCGAAACTGGTACTATCCTGGACGCTATTCCCTCCAAGGAACTTTTCGGCAACATTTTTTTTACAAAAACTCCCCTCCACGACGGCGCTGTTATCATGCGAAATGGTATTATCCACGCTGCCGCCTGCTTCCTGCCAAAGCCCCAGAATGATGCAGCTATCAACAAGAAGCTGGGTTCACGTCACAGAGCCGCTATCGGTATGAGCGAGAACTCTGATTCCGTGGTAATAGTCGTGTCTGAGGAGACAGGTCAGATCTCTGTTGCTATGAACGGCGTTCTCACCAGAGACTACGACCCCCAGTCCCTTAACAGACTCCTGCATCAGGAGATATTCTTCACCGACGAAAACGGCGAAACTCCGAAAAAGGGGCTTTCGTCCATTATCGAAAGGAGGAAGAAAAAGTGAACAGTCAGGATAAGATGCAAAAAACTAAAAAACGTGCCAAACAGCATAACCTGCCGCATATGATACTGGCGATATTCCTTGCTATTGCGGTATGGTTCATAGTCTCCATGACCCAGTACCCCTCAGTTCCTAAGACCATTGCACATATCCCACTTTCCGTTGATATCACTGATACCGCCGCCGCTGCGAACGGTCTTAGCGTTATAAGCTGTGATGTGGAGGAAGTAACGGTGGAACTGCTGGGAAGCCGTACTCAGGTGGGTAATCTCAATAACGAGAATATCGAAGCGTACATCGATGCCGACAGTGTTTCCACTACCGGAACTAAAAGTCTTACCGTCCGTATAAAAGGCGGCAGAGGCGTAAATTTCGAGGTAAAGAGCATAACTCCGGAAACCGCAAACGTGGTTTTCGATAAATACGATACAAAGGAATTCGACGTAAAGCCTAAGATACCAAACGTTTCCTTTACTGAGGGCAAGGCTATCGATCCGGACGAATTTACCTGCGACCCGGCAGTTGTCCGCATCAACGGTCCATCGTCAACGCTGGATAAGATAGCTAAGTGCAATGCTGTTTCCCTGAAGGAAATGGAGCTTGACAGTTCCTACGTTCTTCAGGCTGATGAACTTCAGCTTTATACCGAGGACGGCGCACTTATCGACCAGTCATCACTGAAATTCTCAAGCATGAACTTCAACATAAATATCCCTGTGCGTACTCAGAAGACCGTAGGGCTGACTGTTGATATAGCAAATGCGCCTTCCGGCTTCGATAAGAGCAGCATCGGCTTCAAGCTGTCTACTGACTCCATAACCCTTGCCTGCAATAACACCCAGACCGAGATACCGGATACCCTTGAAATAGGCAAGATACCGCTTAATGACCTTGATTTGGGATACTCAAAGGTGTTCAAACTGAGCAATATCCTTGAGAATACTGAGTATATCAACCTTTCCGATACCGAGACAGTCACCGTTACTCTGGACGATTCAGCGCTTTCAAAGATAGACCTGAACCTTGACCCGGATAAGATAACCATAAGCAATGCCCCGGATACCGGATACGACTATAATGTACTGACCCAGAAGCTTTCTGTATCAGTGGTAGGTCCGGCAGATGTTCTGAGCGAGATAACCGCCGATGATATCATAGCTGACGTTAACCTGCTGAATGCGGAGATAGCCTCCAGCCAGTTCAACTACTACGCTAATTTCTCATGTTCAAAGTACGATAATGTATGGGTGATAACCAATACCCGCATATCCATTGAACGCACAAAGAAGGAGTCGGCATCGACTACGGCTTCATCAACTGAATAGCAAAAAAGCAGGCTTTATGCCTGCTTTTGCTTTATCCGAACATTTCCTCGTAGTCCTCAGGAATGAAGCGGTGATAGGTGATGTGACAGTGACCGTCCGGGAAGGATTCGAGGTTTATGCAGTAGCGGTAGTCGTTTGGCACGCCGTTTTTGAAGTATACCAGATACTCAAATTCTTCTGTATCGGGAGTAAGAACCGCAACGTTATCCGTGTCGGAATATTTGCGGAAAACCTCCAGGAAACTGTCTATGTCCTCATGCTTCTGCCGTGCAGCTTCTACCAGTGTGCATACGAACTCCTTGCCGGTGGTGCTGTTGTGTACCCACTCAGTTCCCTCAGACGGGATAGTGATGCAGAAGCCGTCCCTGATAGGAGAGGCGGTGATAGTTCCCAGGCGTTTTGCGGTAAATCCGGAGAACTCTTTAAGTGCCTCAGCCAGTTCTTCGCTGGAAAGCTTGCAGCCAAGCAGGTGACAAAGGGTAGTACTGATATAGTTAAGGTGCAGGGGGCGATGCTCAAAACCAAGTTTCTGCTGTGCCTCACGTACATTTTCTGTGATGTCCATTTCAAGCCTGTCAAAGTTCATAAATAAACCTCCTTTGTTGCGCTGGGCTTACAGAATATAGCCATATAGCGCTGAGATATTATAGCATATTCCTTTTGAAATTGCAAGCTTATTAGAACCTGTCCACATAGGGATAATTGATTTTATTAACATACAGGAAAATCTCCGGCTGCTGTAGAAATGTGGACGACGGACTAACAAGCCGGCGAGAGTAAAACAAGCTATTTCAATCGCTTAGATCTCCGAAAAACAGTGCCGGAAAAAATCGGCAAAGGTGGGGAAAAAGGGGGTTCAGGAAAGGGGAGTCCAGAGGGGAAAACCTAAGGGGGAAAAGTGGGAGGGAATGTCGATTTTTGTCGGGTTTAATTAGTCCCTCCCCCTTTTCCACCTTGGGTTGTCCCCTTTGGCATACGGCGAGTTGGAGAGTGGCAACTCTCAAAAAACAAACTGGCGACATAAATAATCCTCAAAAAAAGAAAATGCTGCTGCTGTGAATTTACCCAACGCTGCACTTGCATTTTCTTACAGAATGTGGTATAATATAAAGTGTTTATTACGCAAGATAAGTTTTATCATTTTACAAGGAGTAAGCTATGGGACTGAGATTATTTCTTAGATTTTTTTCAAGGGCACTTATGCTTCTGCTGGTAATGCCGCTGACTAACTCTGCAAAGGGTCTGGTGGCTAAGTGGCAGGGCGACGACACCTCTGACCGTGAGGGACGCATCACTCTTAACCCAATGGCGCATCTTGACCCTCTGGGTTCGCTGGCGATACTGCTTTGCGGCTTTGGCTGGTCTAAGCCTATGCCAATAAGTCCTGTGCGCATGAAGGACTACCGCAGGGGAGTTATACTGATCTCTCTGACCGGTCCGGTCACACATTTCCTTTCTGCTATTGTCTGCAACTTCATCGTTGAGCTGCTTTACTGCCTGCCGATGACCTCAGCACAAATGCAGAATGTATCTCCGCTCTGGTGTCTGGGAGTAGTGCTTGTATTCCTTTCAAACATCAACGTATGTCTGGGAACTATCAACCTGCTTCCGCTGCCTCCTATGGACGGATTCAATATCCTCCACCAGTTTGCAGGAAACAAGTTCAACAGCTGGTACTACTCGAATTTCCAGATGATAAACAGGGCATCTACAATAATACTTCTTGTTCTGTTCTTCATGCCGGAACTTACTGGCGGTATGCTTGACCCTCTGGGTATCCTTATCGCATGGGTAAGCAATATCATTTCTCTGGCTACAGCATGGGTACCGGCAGTATTCGGCTGATATGGAGAAGATAAGCTACAAGCTGGACGTATTTGAAGGGCCGCTTGATGTGCTTCTTAATCTTATTACGAAGCACAAGCTGAATATTTGCGATATTGAGATATCGAAGCTTCTGGAGCAGTACCTCCTGTTCATTGAGGATATGCAGCGGCAGGATCTGGAGATAGCCGGCGAGTTCCTTGAAATGGCGGCGAGACTTATATACATCAAGACTGCCGCACTCCTTCCCCGTCCGGAGGAAGCAGAGCAGATGAAAAAGGAACTGGAAGGCGCTCTGATAGAACTTTCCCTCTGCAAGGAGGCGGCAAAGCGCCTTGCACAGCTTAATGTGGGGGCAGATGTTTTCGTCCGCAAGCCCATGAAGATAAAGGCTGACATGACATATACCCTTGTTCATGAACCGGAGAGATTGACAGCGGCTTACAGTATGATATCGAAGAAGAAGCTGCGTCCGGAAAACCAGAAACTACACATAGAAAGCAAGATAAATTCTGTCGTAAAGCGCAGGATCGTTCCGGTACTTACGAAAGTGGTGCATATCCTCCGGGAACTGTACGCCACCGGGGAAGTGCCGATGGACAAGCTGTACGAAGGCGTTACCGACCGTTCCGCCCGTGTAGCTACGTTTCTGGCGGTACTTGAACTTACCAGATTCGGCAGAATAACCATAAGCGACGACAATACCCTTATATTCTTCAAGGGCGGCAAGGAGGCTCACAAGAAGTGGAGATCAAAGAGAAGATCGGAGCAATAGAAGCGATACTTTTCGCCAGCGGTGAGCCTATGGAGATATACCGCCTTTCACAAGCGACCGGCATCGACCCCGGCGGTCTGCCGCCGCTTATACGTATTCTCAACGAGCGCTACGACGACAACGGCAGCGGCATCACTATCAAGAAGCTGGAAAGCAGCTACCAGATGTGTACCCGTGAGAAGTTTGCTCCCCAGATAAGGGCTGCGCTGGAAACCAAGCGCTCTGCGCCCCTTTCAAATGCGGCTATGGAGGTGCTTACCATAATCGCCTACAATCAGCCGGTTTCAAAGGGATTCGTGGAGAACGTCCGTGGCGTTGACAGCTCGTCTGTTGTTAATAATCTGGTGGAACGTGGGCTTATTGAAGAAGCCGGAAGACTTGACGTTCCCGGAAAGCCGATAGTATACAAGACCACTCCCGTATTCCTGCGAAGTTTCGGACTTGCTTCGATAGCAGAACTTCCTCCGCTTCCTGGCAGGAATATGACAGAGGACGGTCAGATGATAATAACCGAGGAAAACAATACCGATAACAATGAATAACTACAGCCAGGAGGTGAGAATGTTTGATAGTACTGAAAGTAATAGGGTGGATACTCTTTGCTATACTGGCGATAATTTTCGTAATACTTGTCCTGCCCATAAGAGGCGAGGTAAGCTTCATTGAAAAGAAACTCAGCTACAGCGCAAGACTGTGGTTCATACCCGTTCTGAACTCTCAGGGCGGCGGCATTCTCGGCTGGCTGAAAAAGCGCCGCAGCAAAAAGGGCGGCAGCGATGACGATGACGACGACCTTGATGACTGGTACAGCACTGACGACTTTGATGCACCGGCCGACCCTATCACCAGCGAGGAACTGGACGACCTTGACTCCATTCTCGACGAGGGTGCAGTTAAGGAGGAGACTGAGGAGGAAACTTCTCAGCCGGTGAACCAGTCCGAGGATACTGCTGATACTCCAAAGGAAACCGCCGCCGAGGAGGTCACACCGGAGGAGATACCAGCTTCCACCGAAAATGAGGAATCCGCCGATAATGCTGAGGCTGAACCAGATGCGCCTCCTGCAAACGAGGAAAAGACCCTTGGCGACAAGATCGAGAAAGTCCTCGACCTTTGGCGTGCGGCGGACAGACCGGTTCTCAAGATCTTCAAGGGCATACACCTCAGCGGTGTTTACATCGACTTCCTCATAGCCCATGAGGACGCTTACAAATGCGCCATGAACTATGGAACAGTCTCAGGTACGGTCTACAACCTGCTGGGCTGGCTGAGTGTTCTGTTTACAGTGAAATTCGAGACAGTTGACGTTCTGCCCGGATTTGCACAGAAGGAGAGCCGCTATGATGCTGCCTGCAAGGTGACATTCCGGCTCGGAACAGTGGTTATCGCAGGAATCGCTTTCCTGATAACATATATCTTCAAGTATTTTATACCAAACAAATTACAGAATAGAAAAGCTAAAGTGAGGTAATATCTATGGAAAAGAAAACTCCCGTACAGGATCTTCTGGGCGTATCTATTGACAAGATCAAGCAGATGGCTGACGTTAACGCTGTCATCGGTGAGCCTATAAAGCTGGAGGACGGCACTACCATTATCCCCATTTCAAGAGTAAGCTACGGATTCGCTTCCGGCGGCTCTGATCTGCCCTCAAAGTACGATAAAGACCTTTTCGGCGGCGGAGCAGGCGCAGGCGTATCTATCAAGCCTGAGGGATTCCTTGTTATATCTCCCGACGGTACTGCTAAAATGGTGAATATGGAGTCCGGCAACGATCCTATCAGCAATGTTATCAACAACGTTCCCAACCTTATCAATAAGGTTCAGGACTTCATGGGCAAAAAGAATAACAGCGGCGACTCCGCTGAGGTTACTCTCAACGACTGATGCCGAATATTCCCCTTTGCTGCGGCATAATCTTTAGTGAAATATGCAGGAAAGTGCAGGGGGATATTATGAAACAAAAATATTTAACTATACCGCTTGTTATGGCTTTTATTATCGCTGGCAGGGGAACTTGCGCTGCCGGCGCTGATATGCCCGAAGTTTCCGCAAAGGCGGCTGCCGTTATCTCAGCCGATACCGGACAGCTTGTCTGCGGCAAAAATGAGGGCGAGAAGCTGCCTATGGCAAGCACCACCAAGATAATGACCACTCTGCTCACTATCGAAAGCGGCGACCTTGATACGCCTTTCGTGGTGGACAGCAACGCTATCCGGGTGGAAGGGTCGTCAATGGGATTGCAGGAGGGCGACACCGTTACAAAGTATGCGCTTTGCTGCGGTATGCTGCTTCCCTCCGGGAACGATGCCGCAAACGCCGCCGCTGTGCGGATAGCCGGAAGTATCCCCGACTTTGCACAGCTTATGAATGACCGTGCAAGGGATATGGGGCTTTCAAAGACCTGGTTCGTCACGCCCTCCGGACTGGAAGGAGAGGGTCACGGTTCAAGTGCATATGATATGGCACGTCTTGCGGCGTATGCCCTGAAAGAGCCGGTTTTCCGGGAGATATGCTCCTCGGAAACTATATGCACCCAGTTCGGTAACCCACCCTACAAGCGATACCTTAAAAATACTAACAAACTGCTGGCAATGGACGAGGGCGTTTACGGCGTTAAGACCGGGTTTACCGATGAAGCAGGAAGATGTCTTGTGTCAGCCTGCGAACGTGAGGGTAAACGGCTTATCTGCGTTACCCTCAATGCCCCGGACGACTGGAACGACCATTTGTCGCTTTATGAATACGCTTTCCCGAAAACGGAGAGCATCGTTCCAAATCTGCCGGAAAGTATCTCTGCGCCTTTGGCAGGCGGCGAAAGCGATACCCTGGAACTTGTCCCCGGAGAAGCACCGCCCATAACCGTTTCCGGCGATGCACAGATGCGGTTCCAGGTGAAAAAGCCCCCCTTTATCTATGCGCCTGTAAAAAAAGGCGATGAGGTGGGAAGTATCACCATTTACTGCGGTGATATGCAGGCAGTTGATATCCCCCTGTATACTGCGGAAAATGCCTGCTTTAAGAACCAGGTGCAGGAGGAGAAAAATTCATTCGTAAAGAACCTGTTCAGGAAATGGTTTTCCTGAGAGAGGAGATAATGTGGAAAAAATCAGAATACAGAAAATGATCGCCGATTCAGGCTACTGCTCACGCCGCAAAGCTGAGGAGCTTATTTCTCAGGGACGTGTGAAACTCAACGGCAGACCCGTAAAGCTTGGCGATAAATGCGGAAGCCACGACCTTATCACTATCGACGGCGAAAGGCTTTACGCTCCCAGGAAGAAGAACCTGGTATACCTTATGCTGAATAAGCCCCGTGGCTACGTTACCACGGTTTCGGACGAACTGGACAGAAGATGCGTTATGGATCTTCTTACAGACGTGGAGGAACGAGTTTACCCGGTAGGACGGCTTGACCGCAATTCCGAGGGACTTCTCCTGTTCACCAACGACGGCGAGTTCGCAAACAGCATCATGCACCCCAGCCGCCATATCTCAAAGACATACCGTGTAACAGTCCGCCCGGATATTTCCGACGAGCAGCTTGTGAGAATGTCCGAGGGAATCGAGATCGACGGCAAAAAGACACTTCCTGCTACCATTATCGTAAAGGAAAAGCAGGAGGGCAGGGTAGTACTCCTTATCACTATCAAGGAGGGCAGAAACCGCCAGATCAGAAAGATGTGCGAGGCTGTAGGACTTGAAGTTGCAAGACTGCGTCGTATCAGCATCGGACCGTTAAAGCTTGGTATGCTCAAACCCGGCACATGGCGTGAACTTACTGCCGAGGAACTGCGTGCGCTGCGTACTGCTATAGGAAAGGCGAAGTAAGACTATGCTTGAAATACAGGAAAGATTTGATACCGCCGGTTATGAGCGCATAATCGAGCGTGCAGGAGATGCACTTGTCCATATCACAGAAGCCATTGACAAGGGTCAGTCTATAGGATTTATTGCCTACTCCTACGGCGCTGAGGAAACTACTGTATACGACTACAGCGACAGCGGAGAACTTATGCTCTGCGACGGTCTGGTAAGGTCGGTAATGTTCAAAAGCGCCCTGAAAGGCATCGGCAGACTGGTTTTCGACCTGGAGGACAAGGAAAAGGAAGTCCCACTGAGAAAACTTAAATTCCTTAACGAAGGCAGTAATGTCTGCGAGGATATCGACAGCTATATGAACGGCTGTCAGAACTGTAAAAGCAACCAGAAGTAATTGAAAGGAGCGATTTGAAATGCCAATACGTATTTCCTCTGAGCTTCCGGCATTCAAAACGCTTGGAGAAGAGAATATATTCGTAATGTCAAAGGAACGTGCGGAACATCAGGATATCCGTCCTTTGAAAGTCATTATCCTGAATATCATGCCGAAGAAGATAGAGACTGAGTGTCAGCTTCTCAGACTGCTCAGTAATACCCCTTTGCAGGTTGATATTGATCTTCTTCAAATGGCGTCCCATGTATCCCGGAATACCTCCCGTCACCACCTTGAAGCCTTCTACAAGACCTTCGACGAGATAAAAAATGACCGCTACGACGGTATGATCGTAACGGGTGCGCCGGTGGAACTTTTAGAGTATGAACAGGTGGACTACTGGGAGGAGATAACTAAGATCTTTGAGTGGTCAAAGACCCATGTGTACTCCACACTGTATATATGCTGGGCAGCCCAGGCTGGTCTTTATTACCACTTCGGAGTACCAAAGTATCCGCTGGAGCAGAAAATGTTTGGTATATTCCCGCATCATGTGGAGGTTGAAAACAGCCGCCTGCTCCGTGGATTTGATGACGTGTTCTACGTTCCTCACAGCAGGAATACAGAAGTACGCCGTGAAGACATCGACAAGGTGGAACAGCTTGCAGTGCTGACTTCATCTGAGATTTCCGGAGTACACATTGTCGCCAATAAGAACGGCAGACAGTACTTCATCACCGGACACTCAGAGTATGACAGAGATACCATAGCATCGGAGTACTTCCGTGATGTGGACAAGGGTCTGGATATACAGATACCTTACAACTACTTCCCGGACGACGACCCGACCAAGACTCCGGTATTCTCATGGCGGTGTACAGCAAATCTGATGTTCTCCAACTGGCTCAACTACTGTGTCTACCAGAAAACACCCTATAACCTGAACGAACTGGAGATACGAAGCTGGACATGGGAGACTGATGATTTCTGATGCCATAAGGCAACACCGCACAAAGACCGCCTGACGGCTTTGCGGCACATCTGCTTGCATATTTTCCGGCATCTTGCACACAAATTTCTTGACATACGTCAGTATGCCTGCGAAATTTATGCACAATCTGCCGAAAAATCTGACT
>JAGBJO010000005.1 GCA_017934425.1 Ruminococcus sp. | reverse complement strand
TACTCTGGCGATATACAGCGGTTTCCGCAGAGGAGAAATGCTCGGTCTTGAATGGAAGGACATCGACTGGGAGCATAATGTTATCAGCGTCCGCAGGACAAGTAATTACACCGCTTCTAAGGGCATCTACACCGACACCACCAAAACGAAGAAGTCTCAGCGTTCGCTGAAATTTCCTCAGAGCGTCATGGACTTGCTCCGTGAGTATAAAGCGGAACAGGACGAGGAGCATATAAAGCTCGGTACGAAATGGCAGGACTATGACCGCCTGTTTGTAAAGTGGGACGGCAGACCGATGAACAACAACACGCCGTATTTCTGGCTGAAAGAATTCTGTGAAGAAAACAATTTCCGTTTCTGTGATATACACTCCCTTCGACACTTCTATGCCTCGGCTCTCATCAATGAGGGCGTGGACGCAGCCACCGTGTCGGGAGCGTTAGGTCACTCAACGATCACAACCACGACTTCTATCTACTGTCATGTATTCAATCAGGCTCAGGCAAGGGCAGGAGACGCTATCGCATCGGTGCTTGACTTCAAGAAGCACGACACGGACAAAGGACAGCCCGAAGCTGTATAAAGGACAAGTAAAGGACAGAAGCCGTATCAGGGCAAAAAAAGAACTCAGAAATGACGATTTAACGTCATTTCTGAGCCTTGTGTGTGGTGACCCGTACGGGAATTGAACCCATGATTCCGCCGTGAAAGGGCGATGTCTTAACCTCTTGACCAACGGGCCATATGGTAGCGGCAGTAGGATTTGAACCAACGACCAATCGGGTATGAACCGAGTACTCTAGCCAACTGAGCTATGCCGCCATTATTTAAGGGTCAACCGCTGGGTCACCCCGTCACTCATGTGACTAATACAGTATACATCATAATTCTGGATTTGTCAAGCAGTTTTCAGTATATTCATCGTTTTAAACATACAAGTGCAAACTTGCCACGCTGTAATTTGTACAAATATACCTTACAGGAGAAATTTATGATACTTAGAAAAGCAAATAATGCAGAACGCTGCCAGATACGGATGCTTTACCGCTCTGTTATCGGCACCCCCGGCTGCACTTGGGACGATTCATACCCTGACGAAGAAAACCTTTCCGCTGACCTGAATGCTGGCACGCTTTTCCTGCTGGTTGATGACGGCAACATTTTTGGTGCGGTATCAGTTGTTCCGGTCAGGGAACTGGACGGGCTTTCCTGGCAGGTCGGCGGCGAGGACTGCTGCGAGATATCACGGATAGTTATTGCGCCGGAGCATCAGGGGCAGGGACTTGCCGCAGCTATGCTGGAGATGCTTTTTGAAAGGCTGCGCAAAGCCGGGAAATCAGCGGTTCATCTGCTTGTAGCGACGGAAAACTCCCCTGCCCTGAAAACCTATCGGAAACTTGGGTTTACTATCAGTGATTCGCCTGTGAGTATGTTCGGGCATATGTATTTTCAAGGTGAACTTTTTCTGAAAAAATGAGAACTTGTCTTCATAAGATTTGTTCGTAGATTTTTGGCGAAGACATCAGCGAAAGATTGCAAAAAAGATGCGTGCAAAGTCTTGTGAAGACAAGTTCTGAACTATTTTCCGCAGTATACCTCTATTGCACGGCTTACGAAAACAGCTGTTCCTTCTCCGCCTACCTTGTCGATATTCTCGGATATTTCTCCTCCACAGGCATACATTTTTCCCAGTCCTGCAAAGATCTCATCAGTGCAGGTGTAGAAGTTTTCGGTAATGAAATTCTGAACCTTCTTCACCTTTTCCTGAACCTCCGGAGCATCGGCTGACAGGTGCTTCATTTCACCAAGCTGTGCAAACAGGGTCATAAACTGCTCTGTAAGCTTTTCTGTTTCCTCCGGGGAACGACCTTTTTCATGCTCTGCAAGTTCCTTATATTCGGGAGTATTCCCCCACTCCTCTTTTGCACGTCTTGCATACTCATCAAGTTTACTTCTGTTAAATGCTGAAAAATCCACAGCTTTCACTCCTAACATTTTTATTCCTCGTGCGAATGTAATAAGATCATCCAGATGCTCACGTCTGATCTCAAGTAGTTCGATCTGCCGGTCAAGGGCTTCTTTTCTGTCGAATCCGGGGCTTTGCATAATGTTTTTGATATCACTCAGGGGAAAATCCAATTCCCGGAAAAGAAGTATTTGTTTCAAGGTTGACAGGTCACTTTCGCTATAGAGCCGATAGCCGGATTCCGAGCGCTGTGATGGTGTGAGCAGCCCTATCTTATCATAGTATTGCAGGGTTCGCACGCTTATCCCCGCTATTTCACTGACTTTTTTCACTGTCAGCATATTATCCCTCCTTTCATGTTTTCAGTATAAACTATTACGCAAGGGAGGAGTCAATATATTTTTCAAAATTTGTATATATGCATAGTTTTATTATATGTTTTAGGAATCTGAAAGGCATAGTGAACAATGTGTTATTTCTTGTTAACGATGTTGACGATGTAAAACAGAGTAGTGTATAATAATTATAACAAGTGTGCGATCAAAAAATAAACATTTCATATTTTACTGTTTCGGATCAGACTTAAAAACTTCTTGACAAATTGATTTTATTGTGTTATACTGGTATCAACATAAAATTTGCTTTAAAGCGATAAAGAATCTATGAATAAATTATGAAAGGACTTGTTCCACATGAAAGAAATTTCTAAACTCCTTGACTACAGACCCGGCATCAAGGTCGTTGACGCTACCCTCAGAGACGGCGGTCTTGTAAACGATTTCCGCTTCTCAGACGATTTCGTTAAAGCCCTCTATAACGCTAACCTCCGTGCTGGCGTTGATTACATGGAATTCGGCTACAGAGCTGACAAGGAAATGTTCGACGAATCCAAGTTCGGTCCTTGCAAGTTCTCCTCTGACGACTACCTCCGCTCTATCGTTGGCGAGAATAACACTGACCTGAAACTTGCTATCATGGCTGACGTTGGACGATGCAACTACAAGGAGGATATCCACGACAGAAGCGAAAGCCCTGTTGACCTTATCCGTGTAGCTACTTACCTTCACCAGATCCCTACCGCTGTTGATATGATCGAGGACGCTAAGGCTAAGGGTTATGAAGTAAGCTGTAATATCATGGCTATCTCTAACGCTCAGGAAAGCGACGTTTCTGTTGCTCTGGATATTCTGGGCAAATCACCTGTTGACGTTATTTACATCGTTGACAGCTTCGGCGCACTTTACCCTGAGCAGATCGCTCGCATCGCTAACCTGTACTGCGAATTTGCTGAGAAGTACGACAAGAAGGTAGGTATCCACGCTCACAACAACCAGCAGCTTGCTTTTGCTAATACTATTGAAGCTGTAGGCGACGGCGTTGACTGGCTTGATGCTACTTATGCAAGCATGGGCAGAGGCGCTGGCAACTGCGCTATGGAACTGCTTCTGGGCTTCCTGAAGAATCCTAAGTACAATGTATACCCTGTTATCCAGTTCATTGAGAGCCAGATGCCTGCTGTTCGTGAGGCTGGCGCTGTATGGGGATATGATTTCCAGTACCTTATGACAGGTCTGCTTAATCAGCACCCCAGAACTGCTATTGAGTTCACAAAGCAGGGCAGAAAAGACTATGCTGAGTTCTACAAGGAGATACTCCTCCAGGACTGACTAAGCGCCTGAAATGGGCGCTTCAAGCTGAGCAAGCTGAGCCAGCTTGACCGCTTATCACGTTGTCGCTTGCTGCGCTCGCTTACTTTGAAAGAAACGGTACTTTTGCCGTCGCTCAACCTTATTTTGCTTGGTACTAAGTTCTATTCATGGAATTCTGTAAATTTGATGCTTTACAATTCTACAATAGAACTTTGTACCATTGCAAACACGGTTGAGCGACGGCAAAAGTCGTTTTTCTACAAAAGTGAGCGAGCGTAAGCAAGCGTCAACGTGATACGTGGTCAAGCTGACGCAGCTTGGCTTGACTTTTGGCGGAGAGTTGGGTATAATGATTATAGGTTATATTGATAATCCAAAACTTATTGATAATGCTGTATCTACTTTGCTCATGGAGGGCGTGTCAAGTTCGCCCATTTTATCACGCAGACGGCGCTTGTCTATCGTCCGTATCTGCTCAAGAAGAACTATACTGTCCCTGGATAATCCACATCTGTCCGCCTGCACTTCAATGTGTGTGGGCAGCCGGTTCTTATCCTTCTGGCTGGTTATAGCGGCGGCTATCACTGTCGGACTGTGCCTGTTACCTATGTCGTTCTGCACGATAAGTACAGGTCTTATCCCTCCCTGCTCAGAGCCAACTACCGGGCTCAGATCAGCATAGTATATCTCTCCTCGTTTTACTGACATCGTGATCTCTCCCATATATTTTATTCCGCTTTGTCTGCGGTATTGCTTTGATTCTATTATTGACGGCTTTTCAGATAAATATACAGCCGCTTTATTTATTATATGTATCAGGGTCACTTCTCGTCACGGGGAACATATAGCCATTTTGAAATAATATAGGGGAATCACGTCCTTTTTTACCACGCTGTTACGAATGTATATATTGAAAAGGGATTCTGATTCGTCGGGGGTGACGTAATGAATGATGCAGAATGGGAACTGCTGCTGCATACTGACCAGCGCAAGGCTTGCAGTGAACTTGTGAATACTTTCGCTAACCTGGTGTATGCTATCGCTGCTAACAAGCTGGGAAGCGTTGCAAGCCGTGAGGACATCGAGGACTGCGTAAGCGATATATTCGCTGAAGTTCTCAGATGCGCTCCCTCTTACAACGCAAGCGCCGGAAGCATGAAGGCGTTCATAAGCGCCATCGCTAAACGCCGCTCTATTGACGCTTTCAGACGTATTTCCAGACTATCCGTCTGCACCGATTCTATTGACAGCGATGACTTCGCTATGCCAGCTGCTCCGGATAATATCGAAGATGCTGTCGATGATGACCTAATGAAACATCAGCTCTGGGAGGCTGTGAAAGGGCTTGGGGAGCCTGATTCACAGATAATATTCTACCAGTACTTCTACTGTTTCAAGGTAAGCGACATTGCCGGGAAATTGGGAATGACCCCCGCTGCGGTACAGAAACGCAGTCTCAGGGCAAGAGAAAAACTCAGAATGGTTCTTGAGAAAAGGTGAGATAAATGGATAAAAATGAGATGAAATTCTACGAGATGATGCATGACCAGCCAGAGGATAAGGCTGAGGAACTTTCCAAAGACCTCCCTCCCCTTTCTGATGAGGATAAAAAGCGAATTGCTGATTCTGTTATGAAAAAACTTGGCGGGACTGCTTCCGGTAACGACGACGCTTCCGCTGAACCGGAGATAACTGTATCTGGTACTGAGATGTACTGCCGTCCTAAATGGTACAGATACGCTGCTTCCGCTGCTGCCCTGGTGGTAGCTGTTATAGGTATCGGCGGCGTGGTCATGATGAACAGACATTCCGGCGGCAACCAGAGCGGTCAGAGCAGTCAGGTATCTACCGAATTTACCGTGAATACTTTCGTAGCTCCCGCTACTACTTCTGCTGCTTCTTCTTATGCAGCTACTACAACTACTTCTGCTGTTACTACTGCTTCATTGCAGACTGCCCTCGCAGTAGTAAGCGAGACACTGGCAGTAAGCACCGAGACTGTCTCCACTTCACAGACTACAGAGACTTCTGCTTCTACTGCTGAAACTACTGAGACTACTTCCGTTTCTTCTACTACGGATACTGATACACAGACCACTTCAGCTTCTACCACTGAGACTGAACCAGTAACTACTACCGCTTCAGAACCCCTGCCTTTCAGAGAGGGTGTGTGGAAAGCTGAATCCGCCGACGGCAACGAGCGTGAGATAAGCTTCTACTCCAATCCCGACGGCTACGGCGGAAGTATTACAGCTACTGATGATAACCCATATGGGTATGGCTTACCATTCCAGTGTGAGGTTGAGGGAAATACCATTGTGTTCCACATTGCATCTGTAGACAATATCACACGGGCTGAATATACTGTCATTGGCGAGGATACAGTTACCCTTGACTGGGATAACGGCACTTCCGAGACCCTGACATATTCTGCTCCCGTATCAAACGAGTAAGCCTCCTTAAATCATTATACCTTGGTTCTCCCTGTTACGCTCTGCACAGCTGACAGGGAGAATCTTTTTTCATATTCTCCAGACCCTTAGCATATCCTTTAGGGACAACATATCGAAAGGATTGATTTATTATGGGTCTTACCGAACTGGAAGCCGCTGAGCGCCTTAAAGCCCAGGGCAGAAACGTCCTCTCCGAGGGGAAAAAGTCCAGCCCAATAAGGATCTTCGCCGGTCAGTTCAAGGACGTTATGGTCATGATCCTCCTGGCGGCTACGGCTGTTTCCGTCCTGCTGGGTGAAGTGGCGGACGCTGTTACCATTATACTCATCGTCCTCCTTAACGCTATACTCGGTTTCATTCAGGAGTTCCGCACGGAAAATACCCTCGATGCCCTGCGAAATATGACTGCCCCCACCGCAAAATGCTACCGTGACGGCAGACTTCGTACTATCGACGCTGCTCTCCTTGTAACCGGAGATGTTATTGAGCTGGAATCCGGTGACCGTATCCCTGCGGATTGCGCTATACTCCGCTGTGCCGGATTCCAGACGGACGAAGCGCTCCTTACCGGCGAATCCGCCGCCGTTCCAAAGTCCGCAGGCGGCGAAAATGATACCGACAATTCCCTTAACCGCCCGAACATCGCCTACTGCGGAACTTCTGCCGTCCGGGGAACTTGCACGGCAAAAGTCATCGCTACCGGAAAATCTACCCAGATGGGGCGGATATCACAGATGCTCTCCGACATCGACCGGGAACTTACTCCCCTGCAAAAACGCCTCGCTGAACTGGGCAAAGCTGTTGCTGTTATCTGCATCGTGGTGTGCGTGACAGTTTTTGCCGCCGGAGTTATCCGGGGCGAGGACGTTTTCCAGATGCTGATGACCGGCATAACTATCGCTATCGCCGCTATCCCGGAGGGGCTTCCGGCTACTGTTACTATCGCCCTTGCACTCGCTGTGAACCGAATGATGAAACTCAATGCGCTGGTTAATAAACTTCATAGCGTGGAGACTCTCGGCTGTGCATCAGTTCTCTGCTCGGATAAAACCGGTACTATCACCGAGAATAAAATGACCGTCACCCGGTTGCATACCGCCGATAATTCCTTCGGATTCACCGGAACTGGCTACCGCATAAGCGGCTGTGTTACCCGTGGCGAGGACGGCGCTCACGTCAGCCCAAAGTCCGAGAAAGCACTTTCCCAGGCACTAAAATGCGCTGTACTCTGCTGTGATGCGGCTATATCCGCCGGAGAAAAGGTTTCCACACGGAACAGAGGCAGCATCTCCGGCAAGGGAGAGTGGAACATAACCGGCGACCCTACTGAAGCCGCACTTCTCATCGCTGCCGCTAAAGCTGGTATCACCGCCGATTCCCTGGCGCATCAGTGCAGGAGACTGGCGGAGTTTCCCTTCGACAGCGAGACTCGCTTCATGGCTGTACATACCACCGACAGAAACGGCAGGGTCATGTGGCTGAAAGGTGCGGAGGAAGTTATCCTCCCCCGCTGCACTATGTACATAAATAGCGCCGGAAAAATTCTCCCTCTTGATACCTCAGTCCGCCGGAGAATTTCCGCCGCCGTGGAGGAGATGTCAGCCAATGCCCTGAGAGTTCTGCTGCTGGCTTACTGCGATTGCGACTCCTTCGACCCTCAGCGTGGCAACCTCATTTTCCTCGCCGCTGCCGGAATGTCCGACCCTCCCCGTGAGGAAGCAAAGGCGGCTGTCCGCAAGTGTGCAAGTGCTTCCATAAAAACTGTCATGATTACCGGCGACCACAAAAATACTGCCGCCGCTGTTGCGAAACAGGCTGGTATCCTCCGGGGCGGAAAAGTCATGACCGGCGCTGAACTTGATACTCTCACTGACGAGGAACTTGACCGTGAGATCGGCAAATGCACCGTCTTTGCAAGAGTTGAGCCTGCCCACAAACTGCGTATCGTCCGCAGTTTCCGGCGCAAGGGCGAGATAGTCACCATGACCGGCGACGGTGTGAACGATGCACCGGCTGTCAAGGAAGCTGATGTGGGCGTAGCTATGGGCGTTACCGGAACTGACGTTACCCGGCAGGCGGCTGACATGATACTCCTTGATGACAACCTTGCCACTCTGGTCAGCGCCGTGGAACAGGGGCGGTGCGTTTACGCAAATATCCGCAAATTCGTAAGGTATCTGCTTTCGTGCAATATTGGCGAGGTTCTGACCATGTTTCTGGGGATACTCATGGGTATGCCTATGGTGCTGATGCCGGTTCAGCTTCTTCTGGTGAATCTGGTCACGGACGGTCTGCCGGCGATAGCACTGGGGTCAGAGCCACCGGAAAAGGATATCATGAGCCGTCCCCCAAGGCGCTCCGAGGAGGGATTTTTCGCCGGAGGACTTATGTGGAAGATAGTGTTCCGTGGAATACTCATAGGTATATGCACTCTCGGTTCGTTCTCTATGATACTCCACGGAGGCGGCACTATCCAGGAGGGGCGTACTGCCGCACTTATCACTCTGGTAATGTCCCAGCTTATACACGTTTTTGAGTGCAGGAGCGAATCAAGGGGACTTTTCCGGATCAATCCTTTCGGCAATATGAAGCTTGTTTGGGCTGTGCTTATCTCCTTTGGAGTGCTGGCAGCAGCGGTCTTTCTGCCACAGTTGAGAGGAATATTTGGGACAGTCCTTCTTGACCGCAGTCAGATGCTTACGGCACTTGCTTTCAGCGCCACTGTACCATTTGTGAGCAGTCTGCTGGAAATGTTCCATGTGGAACAAAAATAAGAACCTGTCGATATGCATAAATCACTTGCACCAGTTTTGTGCAGATATACAAAGTTAGGAATAATACTGCGAGATTTCCTCTGGCTTTACGTCTAATATACGTGGAGTTATCAAATCGCCGGATTTCCGCCGATGAAAACTGTTGACTTTATACCTTTAATGTTGTATAATTACTATAACTGGGTAAATTTAATTGAAAAGAGGATGTAAAATGAGCAAGAAAAAAAATAATCCTGTTCCTGATGCTCCGGTTAAGGAACAAACGCTTCCTGCTGCGAAGCCGCCGGATACTGCCATTGCTGTTGATCCGCCGCCTCCGCCCAAACCCGTCAAACCTCACTTTTTAGGTATCGACATACTAAAGATAATCGCCGCATTCTTCGTGGTGGGAGTTCACACGTTTCTGTATGACGGTTTCTACTATACCCCAATACACGAAAATGATACCTGGATGATAGCTCCTATCGCTATGAGGTGGCTTTATTACTGCTGTGTTCCTATATTCATGACGGTCACAGGTTACCTTATGGTAAACAAAAAACTCTCAGCTTCCTACTACAAAGGCTTGATACGAATTATCGTCATATACGCCTTTATCGGTGCTTTCTGTCTGCCAGTAGACAAAAAGGTATTCGGTACTGACATTAGCCTGTGGAATCTGGCTAAGTACTATATTCAGTTCGAGGCGGCTGATTACGGCTGGTACGTCCGGTTCTATGTGGCACTGTTCTGCCTGATACCGTTCCTGAACCTTTCAATAAATGGTCTGGCGAACAAAAAACAGGCGATAGTCCTTGTTTGTACTGTTACCTGCCTGTCCGTATTCGCTAAGAGTTACTTCTGGGGATTCACTAAAGATGACCAGATCAGACCATTCTCCGATTACCTCAGTGATATATGGCCTTTTGCATACTACTTCTTCGGCGCTTTCATGAGAAAGTATCCGCCTAAGAACTGGTTAAAGTCAAAGCTTGTCGCTATGGGAGTATTCATCGCTTCATGGGTATTCATCACACTCAGCTCGTTCGTTCAGACTATCTCCTCTACTAACGCTGACAACAGCTTCCACTTCACTTCCTGGCACTTCAACTTCTACGGCTCATACCCCATATTCCTTATGACAGCCGCTATCTTCACCCTGCTTTATGACATCAAGACAAATAACAAGATCGTCAAAGCAGTCATGGGTTATATCTCAAATTCCACATACGCTCTGTACCTGGTATCTTATCTGTTCGACAGAAAGTCCTACAGCGACTTCAATGCCAAGTATCCTGACGTAGACGGAAAGTGGAGTATCGACAGGTGGCATCACGTTTATCAGCAGCACTGGTACGTTTTCCTGCACGCACTGTTCTGGGGTCTGATAATCACTACCGGATATAAGCTTCTGGAAATGCTTATCAAGTTTATCGTAAAGAAGATAACCACTCCTAAGCCCGTCCCGGAAATAGCCGCTGAAGAAGCAGCACCCACCGACAAAAAAGAATAAAACAACATTCAGGCGTTCCGCTTTTTGTGGAACGCCATTTTTAATGCGTAATTCGTAATGCGTAATGCGTAATTAATGGTATCGCCTTACGGCGATGTATTTTGAAAAGTGTCCGACTGCCGTACATTTGTACAGCAGCCGGACATTTTTTTGTATGGATTGCGGCTGGAATATACCACATCAAAAAAGTTGGGCGAAATTACGCATTACGCATTACGAATTACGAATTGCTTATGAAATTGGTTGACTTTGTAAGGCTAATGTTGTATAATAAAAGTAAGCGGCATATTATGGATATGTGCCGACTTTACCTCTATTCTCTTTAAGGAGGAGACATTCATTATGCTTAATCTCGTTCTGCTTTGCGGCGGTCCTTCTAAGGAACGTGACATCTCCCTTAACTCCGTCCGTTCTGTGTTCGACCACTTCCGCACTATGCCCGGCATAGGTCTTAAAGTCATATTCTTCGATGAATCCCTGAATCGTTACTATATCGACGAAAAATTCCTTTACTCAAATACCACTTCCGATTTCGAGTTCATGCTTACCGAAAACGAAATGATAAGCGAGGAGGAGTTTACTGAGATACTCCGCTCCAATGACCTGGTTTTCCCTGTTATGCACGGAAAATACGGCGAGGACGGTCAGATACAGGCTTTCCTTCAGGAGAGGAATATCCCCTTTATCGCTTCCCCTGCTGAGGCTTGCAGAAAAATGTATAACAAGAAGAACGCTGATACTCAGCTTCTTCAGGCAAATGGTCTTAGAACTATCCCCAAGATCTATATAAATAACGGCGACGATATCTCCGCTAAAGTTACTGCTTTCATGAAGGACAACGGCTTCAGTGAAGCTGTTATCAAGCCTGTTGAGGGCGGTTCTTCTATCGGTGTTACTATCGCAAGAAGTATCGATGAAGCTGTCAGCGCCGCTAAGGAGTCTCTCCCCGTTTACGGCGAACTTGTCGTTGAACAGCTTTGCCGTGGCAAGGAGTTCACCGTTATTATACTGGAATCCGGCGGCAAAACTGCTGCCCTTATGCCTACCGAGATCGAACTCCTCGACAAGGACGGCAACTCTATGGAGGGTGAACTTTTCGACAAGCGCAAAAAGTACCTGTCCACTACCGAAACTCATTACTACTGCCCTGCCCGCTTCGATCACCATAAGATCGACGAGATAAGAGATACTGCTACCAAGCTTTTCAAGCTGGTGGGCGCAAGAGACTTCCTGCGTATCGACGGCTGGCTTCTTGACGACGACAGCATCTACTTCTCCGACTTCAACCCCATAAGCGGTATGGAACAGAACAGCTTCATCTTCCAGCAGGCTGCGGCTGTAGGTCTGAGACATAAAGACCTGCTCTCCCTTATCCTTAAAAATGCCTGCGACAGATACAATATCAGCTACTCTGTACCCGATGAGGATATCGACTCCAAAAAGCGCCTTAACCTTATCCTGGGCGGTCTTACTTCCGAGCGTCAGGTATCTCTCATGAGCGGTACTAATGTATGGCTCAAACTCCTGAACTCCGCTAAGTATCACCCCGTACCCTATATCCTCTTTGAGGAAGACGGCGAAATGACCGTATATGAAGTACCCTACGCTGCTGCACTCAAGCATACTACCGAGGAGATCTACGATTATATCAAAGGCAGAACTGCTGATTACGTGGCTTATACCGCCGAGCTTAAAAAGCAGATAAGCGCTCAGCTTGATCTGGCTGGCATCGCCCGTGCGGAGGACATCACCCCCGAAAGAATGACTATCGACCAGTTCATTTCTATGACCAAGGGTATGAACGCTGATGTGTTCATCGGTCTCCACGGCGGCTACGGCGAGAACGGTACTCTCCAGAAGAAGCTGGAGGACGCTGGTCTTAACTTCAATGGCTCCGGTTCTGTTGCTGCTAAACTTTGCATGAACAAGTTCGAGACTGGTAAAACTATTACTGCACTGAACCTGGAAGGTGTACGCAGCTGCAAGAAGATACTCATGGGTAAGTCTGATGTGGAAAATATCCTGAATGACCCGGAAGGTCAGTGGAATGAACTGAGCAAGACACTGGGCGGCAAAAGCATCGTTATCAAGCCCAACGGCGACGGCTGCTCAACTGGTATCGTTATTCTCCACAGTGCTGACGACCTTAAAAAGTATATCGAACTTCTGGAAGAAGGATATCCCTTTATCCCGGAGAATACATTCGCTGACCAGCCCGAAAAGATACAGCTTCCCAAGACTATTTCGGATATGCTCTTTGAGGAATATATCGCTACTGAGGAACTGGTAGTAACTGACAAGGACGTTACCTCCAAGGGCGGCGGAGACTGGGTAGAGCTGACTGTAGGCGTTCTGGCTAAGAAGGGTCAGTACCATTCACTCAACCCCAGCATCACTGTTGCTGATAATGCAGTACTCTCCCTTGAGGAGAAGTTCCAGGGCGGTACTGGTATCAATATCACTCCTCCCCCTGCAAATATCATCAGCGACAAGCTGCTTGGTCTTATCAAGAAGGCTATGGAGAATGTTGCTAAGGCTTGCGGCGTTAAGGACTACTGCCGTATTGATATCTTCGCTAACAACAAGACCAACGAGATAATCATTATCGAGCTGAATACACTTCCCGGTCTTTCACCCTCTACTGTTCTTTTCCAGCAGGGTGCTAAGGAAGTGCCGCCCCTTTATCCTATGGAGCTGCTTGAGAAGATCATAGAAGAATAAGTTTTTATGTGCTGCTTCAATGCGCATTTTAATATGAAAGGTGATAATTATGGAAACATTAAAGTACTCCGAAATACGCAAAGTACTCGGATTAGATACTGACTGCAATGATTTCGATATCACAGGTGTCAGCACCGATACCAGAACCATTAGCAGCGGCGATCTTTTCATCGCCCTCAACGGCGCTAACTTCCGTGGAAGCGACTTCATCGAGGTCGCTGTAAGCAAGGGCGCTTGTGCTGTCATTTCCTCAGACAAGGTGGAGACTTCTATCCCCCTTATCCTCGTTGATGATACTACTGCCGCTTACCAGAAGCTTGCTTCTTACTACCGTGATAAATTCGATATCCCCGTTATCGCTGTTACCGGAAGCAACGGCAAGACCACTACCAGAAATATGATATATACTATCCTCTCCGCTAAGTACAAAGTGCTTACACCGGAGAAGAACTTCAATAACGGCATCGGTCTGCCCCGCACACTTTTCCGCCTGGACAACAGCTACGACTGCGCTGTTCTTGAACTTGGTATGAACCACCTGGGCGAGATCGACCTGCTTACCAGAATAGCTAAGCCCTCTGTCGGCGTTATCACTAATATCGGTATGGCTCATATCGGTAACCTGGGTTCTCAGGAGAATATCAAAAAGGCTAAGCTGGAAATCACTGCCGGTCTGCCCGAAAACGGTACTCTCATAATCAACGGCGATGATCCTATGCTCACAGATGTTGCTATCGACGGCATCAATATCGAGAGAATAGGCAACTGCGAAAATTCCAAGCTTTGCGCTAAGGATATTATATCAGAGGGTTCTTCCACAACTTTCACTGTATCTACAGGAGATAAGTTCGCTAAGTGTACTCTGCCTATTATCGGTATCCACAACGTTTACAACGCTCTGGAAGCTATCTACAGCACCCTGAAGCTTGGTTTCACACTGGACGAAGCCTGCGCTGCACTGTCAGCTTATGAGGCTGTTTCCATGAGAAACGAAGTATCCTACGATAAGGGTATCGCTATCATCAAGGACTACTACAACGCTTCTCCCGACAGTATGCGTGTTGCTATCAATGCTATGCTGGGATTCAAAAAGGACGGCAAGAAGATAGCTATCCTCGGTCAGATGCACGAACTGGGCGATTTCAGTGTTCAGGAACATAAGAACTTAGCTCAGCTTTGCGACAAGTCCGGTCTTGACCATGTATTCTTCATCGGTGAGGACTACGAAGCTTTCCGCAGCGGTCTTGGCAGCACCAAGGGCGACTGCTTCCCTGCTGACCAGCGCCAGGAACTTATGGACGCTCTCCTCAGATTCGTTACAGAGGGCGGAATGAACATCGGTGACGTTGTTCTTATCAAGGGTTCTCGTGCAAGCGCTATGGAGGACTTCTACGAAAGCCTGAAATCCTACATCAATTCCGTCAGGAGTGACTTCACCGCTCTCCCCCCCAGTCCCACAAGACTCTACGTTGATATAAACGCTATGAAGCACAACTACTTCCAGATAAGCAGAAGCCTGGAGGACGGCGTGGACATCATGCCTATGGTAAAGGCTAATGCCTACGGCTGCGGCGTGGATATCATCGCTAACGTTTTCAAGGACTGCAAGTATCTTGCTGTTGCTGATGCTAAGGAAGCTTCACTTATCAGACGTATTCTCCCTGATGTTAATATAATGGTCATCTATCAGCCCATTATCGCTGATATCAAGGAAATACTCGACGGCGGTTATGTCAGCGCAGTCGGCGACCTGAACTTCGCTAAGGCACTCAACGAGGAAGCCGGAAAGCGTGGCGTGAAGTGCAAGATCCATATTGAAGTTGATACTGGTGCTGCACGTCTTGGCATCTCAGTCAAGGACAGCCGCTACTTCGCTGAGGAGATAAAGAAGCTGACTAACCTCCAGTTCGACGGTATCTTCATGCACTATGTTTGCGCCGACAGCTTCACTGAAAGTGACCTGGAGTTTACTGCTCTCCAGTCCCAGAGATTTGCTACTGCTGTAGGCGAGATCGAGAGAGTTCTCGGAACTGCTCCCCATAAGCACGCCTGCGCCGGTGCCGCTATATTTAACCAGAACGCCGTTCACTACAACATGGTTCGTCCTGGCTATATGCTCTACGGCTACTACCCCTGCGAGGAACTGCGTGAGAAGATCGACCTGAAGCCTGCACTCAGATTCGCTACTGTTATTCTGAAAATTACCGAGCATGAAGCTGGTACTCCCGTAAGCTACAACAGAAGATATACCACCACACGCAAAACTAAGATAGCTACTGTTGCTGTAGGCTACTCCGACGGCATCTTCCGCAAGCTGTTCCACCAGAACGACGAAAAGAGCGGATGCTTCGTGGTAAACGGTCAGAGAGCACCCATTGTCGGCTCGATCTGCATGGATCTTACTATGATCGACATTACCGACATCGAAGGAGAAGTTAAGGTTGGCGACGAGATCTCTATCTTCGATAACGTAAACGTAACTATCGACGAAATGGCTGAACTCTGCGATACTATCGGCTACGAGATAATCGCCCGCATCGAGGACAAAGCCGACCGTGTGGAGACTTTCTAAGTGCTGATATTGCTCTGGGGCTGCTTCTGTTGGGGGAAACCCTTTTGAAAAAGGGTTATCCCCCAAGCCCCCTTCCTAAAACTTTCGGCTTTTGAAAAATTCTTGCCAAGAAGAATTACCTCAGAAAAAAACAGCCGCAATGCTCACCACAAAAAGAGGTACGGTTTTCACCGTACCTCTTTTTTATGCCCTTTTAACCGTTTTTCTCATCATAAGAACTGCTGCCGCTGCTGTAACTGCCTCCGCAATAACGAATGTCAGCCACACAAGCCACGCTTTTTCAGTATCATCGCCCATGACCCTTGTCATGAACCACGCAACCGGCAGAACCAGCAAGAACTGCCGCAGTACTGATATTACCAGCGACTCTATTCCGCTGTCAAGTGCCTGGAAGATGCCCTGCATTGCTATATTCGCACCGGCAAATATGAAGCAAACTGATATTACCCTGATCGCACTGATGCAAAGCTGCTGGGTCGTTCCGGACAATCCAAAAACTCCTGCCAGGGGAACTGCGAATATCTCCAGTCCGATAAATCCTACCGCCATAATGATAAGCGTGTACATGATACCGTACTTGATGCCGTCCCTTACACGCTCACGGTTTCCCATGCCGTGACTGAATGAAACTATCGGGGTAATTGCGTCCCTGAGTCCGAAGGCAGCAAAGAGAATGAACTGCTGTATCTTGTAGTAAAGCCCGTAAGCTGTGACCATGCTTTCTCCTGCCTGCACAAGTATCAGGTTCAGACCGTAGGTCATTACTGACATGAGTGCCTGGGCGATTATTGCCGGAAATCCGATAGAGTATATTCCCTTTATAACTCCTCCGTCCGGCTTCATATAGCTAAGTCCGTTTGCCACTGACTTGTTTTGTTTCACGTGGAACACAAGTGCCGCCAGGAACGAACACATCTGTCCGATGACTGTTGCCCAGGCTGCACCTTTCACACCCAGTTCCGGCAGTCCGAAAAGTCCATAGATAAGTACCGGGTCAAGGACGATGTTTATGACTGCGCCGGTTATCTGGGCTATTGTGGAGTACAGGGAAAGTCCAGTCGCCTGCAAGAGTTTTTCAAATACCGAGAAGTAAACTATTCCCAGGCTACAGGTGCAGCATATCCTCAGATAGCTTACCGCCATTTCTCCGATCACCGGGTTTGTGGTCTGACTTGTGATGTAACCCTTTACTCCGAGTACGCCGAACAAAAGGCATACCAGATATATCACCGCTCCCAGGAACTCAGCGTTTCCAGCAACCTTTGCAGCACGCTTCAAGTCTCCCTGTCCCAGCGACTTTGCCAGCAGCGCATTCATGCCCACGCCTGTTCCTATGCTCACAGCCACCATAAGCATCTGCACCGGGAACGCAAGGGTCAGGGCGTTCAGGGCTTCCTCGCCGCCGGTCTTCATGTTCGAGACGAATGCGCTGTCTACGATGTTGTAGAACGCTTGCAGCACCATTGATATTATCATAGGCGCTCCCATTTGAAGCATCAACTTCTTCACTGGCGTTTCAGACATTCGTGCAATGGTCTTGTCTTTTTCCATACTATTCCTCCTGTTGATAAACAAAAAAAGCGCAAGTCCGGACAAGTTATCCGGACTTACGCTTTCGCTACACGATGTCACTATTTTACCATATTATTCCTACTTTGTCAAAGGGTATTCCTACGAAGTTATTCAACATTCCGGGGATTTTTCTGGTTCTTAGCAGAACACTTGTTCTGTACGCCTTTAGCAATATTATGCAAATAGGCTGATTCCCCCGCCTCCCCCGAACGCTTTTTCACCCACTCCCCCAACTTTCCCCAGTACTCCCCTTAACGCAATATAGCCGAATATCTTCCAGAAATGTTAAATATATTTCCTAAAGCAAGATAATTCATAAAACTTATAACTATTTTCCGGAGATTTTTCGATTTGTTGCATTTGTCACTTTTAATTCGGCGCAGTTTGTGGTATAATATAAATATGAATTAAAGCATTCTATTGCAAATTTTTTTCATGGAAATGAGGTTTTACCAATGAACAATATTACTAAAGACATTATTTACATAGGCGTTAACGACCACCAGATCGACCTGTTTGAGGGTCAGTACGACGTGCCAAACGGCATGGCTTACAACTCCTATGTTATACTCGACCAGAAGATTGCTGTGTTCGATACAGTTGACGCAAACTTCACTGACCAGTGGCTCGCAAATCTCAGCGAGGCTCTCGGCGGACGCAAGCCCGACTACCTCATCGTTCAGCACATGGAGCCTGACCACTCCGCTAACCTGAAAAAGTTCATTGAGGTTTACCCCGATACCGTTATTGTCGGCAACGCTAAGACCTTCACTTTCATCGCTAACTTCTTTGAGGGTCTTGACCTTGGCGACAAGAAGCTGGTTGTCAAGGACGGCGATACTCTCTCTCTGGGCAGCCACGAGCTGAAGTTCGTTTTCGCTCCTATGGTTCACTGGCCTGAGGTAATGATGACTTATGATACTACCGACAAGGTTTTCTTTTCCGCTGATGCTTTCGGTAAGTTCGGCGCTCTGGACGTTGAGGAGGACTGGGCTTGCGAGGCTCGCAGATACTACTTCGGCATCGTAGGCAAGTACGGCGCTCAGGTTCAGGCACTTCTCAAAAAGGCTGGCGCTCTGGATATCCAGACTATCTGCCCTCTCCACGGCCCTGTACTCACTGAGAACCTCCCCTACTACCTGGGTCTGTATAATACCTGGTCAGGCTATGGCGTTGAATCTGAGGGCGTTTTCATCGCTTATACCTCAGTGTACGGCAACACCAAAAAGGCTGCTGAAATGTTGGCTGAAAAGCTTACCGCTCTGGGCTGCCCAAAGGTTGCTATCGCTGACCTCGCCCGTGAGGATATGGCTGAGTCCGTTGAGGACGCTTTCCGCTACGGCAAGCTGGTTCTCGCTACTACAACCTATAACGCCGATATATTCCCCTTCATGAAGCACTTTATCCTCGACCTGACAGAGAGAAATTACCAGAACCGTACTATCGGTATCATCGAGAACGGCTCCTGGGCTCCTACTGCTGCTAAGGTCATCAAGGGTATGTTCGAGAAGTCCAAGAATATTACCTGGCTCGACACAACTGTTACTATCACTTCCGCTGTAAAGTCTGCTAATATCCAGCAGATCGACGCTTTAGCTGAGGAGCTGATGAAATAATGAAAGTTACTCTGAACCCCGACAAGGAAGTCGTGGCAAGGATAAAAGAGGGGCTGAAAATGAAAGACGGCTACTGCCCCTGCCGTATCGCTAAAACCCCCGAAAATAAGTGTATGTGCAAGGAATTCCGTGACCAGATCGCTGACCCGGATTTTGAGGGATTCTGCCACTGTATGCTTTATTACAAGTCTAAGGAGGACTGATCTATGGCTGAAATAAATATCACTAAGGAGAACTTCGACGAGGAGATCCGCAACTATAAGGGTATGCCCATTCTCATCGACCTCTGGGCTGGCTGGTGCGGTCCATGCATGATGCTCGCTCCTATCGTCGAGGAGATCGCTGACGAGTACGACGGCAAAGTTAAGGTTTGCAAGATAAACGTCGATGAACAGCCTGAACTGGCTATGGCTTTCAATGCCGACCATATCCCCCTCCTCGTCGTTGTCAAGGACGGCGCTATCGTCAACAAAGCCGTCGGCGTTCGCCCCAAGTCCGATATTCTCGCCCTCCTGGGCTTATAATGCCGCCTTTTACTGCTAAGGCTAATATTTCTTTACGGCTACTTTTACTGGGGGGAAACCTTTCTGAAGAAAGGTTCTCCCCCCAGACCCCCTTTCCCAAGACTTTTAGCTTAAAAAAATTCACCCCTGATATGGCGTATCACATCTGCCGATTCCGGCAAGTGATGGTCGCCATATCAGGGGTGAATTTTTAATCTGGAAGTTTTAGGAAGGGGGTTTGGGGGATAACCCTTTTTCAAAAGGGTTTCCCCCAACAGAAGCAGCCGCAGAGTAATAGTAGCCCTGACAGTAAAAAGCGGCGGTATAAACTCCTGGAAAGCGGGAATAATGGAGTTGAGGTGATTTTGTGGTTGGGTTTATTGTTGGTACTTTGTTTGGCGGGACGGTTGGCGTTGTGACCATGTGTCTTTGTACTGCGGCGAAATGGGGGGACGAACATATGGACAAATAATTATCATTTAACCATTTATTTTAAGGATATTTAAGGTTATTTTAAGCTTTACTCACTATCATATAATTGTATAAAGAGATGCGGAGAAAATTCGTAAAAAGAGGTGATACCGATGCTGGAACTGCTCATGGGCGTACTTTTAGGCGGTACGACCACATTATTCTCACTTGGACTGTGTGAGGCTGCAAAAAAGGCAGACAATGCACCTACACGCAGGTAGTCATAACAAATCCCCCTACATCCTTTCTAACGAGAAAAGCGGCTAACCGATCAGGTCAGCCGCTTTTCTTGCGTTATATCTTACTTCTTTTCGGGAACTTTGATAATGTCCTTACGCATATAGGGCTGGAGAGCAGCCGGGATACGAATAGAACCGTCCTCGTTCAGGTTGTTTTCCAGGAAAGCGATGAGCATTCTGGGAGGTGCAACAACGGTATTATTAAGGGTATGAGCGAAATACTTCTTCTTGTCAGCGCCCTTTACCTTGATGTTCAGGCGGCGAGCCTGAGCGTCGCCAAGGTTGGAGCAGCTTCCTACCTCGAAGTACTTCTTCTGACGAGGTGACCATGCCTCAACGTCGATGCTCTTGACCTTCAGGTCAGCAAGGTCGCCGGAGCAGCACTCAAGTGTACGAACAGGGATATCCAGTGAGCGGAAGAACTCTACTGTATAGCTGTAAAGCTTGTGGAACCAGTCCATAGAATCCTCAGGCTTGCAGACTACTACCATTTCCTGCTTCTCAAACTGGTGGATACGGTATACACCACGCTCCTCGATACCGTGAGCGCCTACTTCCTTACGGAAGCAAGGTGAATAGCTGGTGAGAGTCTTGGGGAGTTCCTCCTCAGGGGTGATAGTGTCGATGAACTTACCGATCATGGAGTGTTCGGAAGTACCGATAAGGTACAGATCCTCGCCCTCGATCTTGTACATCATATTCTCCATTTCATCGAAGGACATAACGCCTGTAACGACGCTGCTGCGGATCATGAAAGGAGGGATATAGTAAGTGAAGCCCTTGTCGATCATGAAATCACGGGCATAGGAAAGAATACAGCTCTGGAGCTGAGCGATATCGCCGCAGAGGTAGTAGAAACCGTTACCGCTGGTCTTTCTTGCGCTGTCGATGTCGATACCGTTTAACTTTTCCATGATATCAACGTGGTAAGGAACTTCAAACTCAGGAACGAAAGGCTCGCCGAAGCGCTCAACTTCAACATTCTCGCTGTCGTCCTTGCCGATCGGCACGCTGGGGTCGATGATGTTAGGAATAACCATCATCAGCTTGGTTCTCTCAGCCTCAGACTCCTTCTCGATAGCTTCCAGTTCAGCAAGCTTCTTAGGTATCTCAGCGATCTCAGCCTTAACAGCAGCGATCTCGTCGGTCTTGCCCTGTGCTACCAGTGCGCCGATCTGCTTGGAAAGCTTGTTCTGCTGGCTTCTCAGTTCATCAGCCTGAACCTTAGCAGCACGGAACTTCTTATCCAGTTCGAGTATCTGGTCAACCATAGGTATCTTCTGATCCTGGAACTTCTTCTTTAAGTTCTCCTTAACAGCGTCGGGATTTTCCCTTACGAAATTAATGTCTAACATTTTTGGTTTACTCCTTTATTCTTCATCATTTACAAGTCTTTCCGCAATAGCTTTCAGGTCGTCCTTGTCGTAGAATTCAAGTATCAGTGCGCCTTTGCTTTTGCCGTACTGGACCTTGACCTTACGACCGAGGGCATCATGAAGTGCTATCTCGGTTTCCCTAAAATAATTATCAATTTGCCTGTCAGATGTACTGCTGCCCTCAACAGGTTCGAGGGTCTTCTGCGCCAGTTTCTCTACCTGGCGGACAGTCATACCACCGTCAGCGGCACGGTTAGCAGTAGCTATCATCATATCCTGGTCATCGAATGACAGCAACGCCTTTGCATGACCCGATGTAATATCGCCGTTTTCCAGCATTTTCAGCACGTTCTCAGGAAGTGCCAGCAGTCTTACAGAATTTGCAACGGTAGAACGGGAGCGTCCCACCATTTTTGCAACAGCGTCCTGTGTCATGCCGTACTTCTCGATAAGTTCGCTGTAGCCACGGGCTTCTTCAACAGGGTTCAGGTTCTCACGCTGGAGGTTTTCGATAATAGCGATCTGCATAGTCTGGAGGTCGGTAAGTTCCTTGATAGTAACAGGCACTTCGTCCAGACCCAACATTCTTGCGGCACGCCAGCGGCGTTCACCGGCTACTATCTGGTATCCTCCGGTACTAAGCGGACGAACCAGTATCGGCTGTATCATACCATGCTCACGGATAGAATCTGCAAGCGCAGCGATAGCGTCGTCGCTGAAATACTTTCTGGGCTGGTCACGGTTGGGCTCGATCTCCGACACACGGAGGGTCTTTTTGACCTGTACTTCGCTTGCATTATTGCTGAAAAGCGATTCCAGACCGCCGCCTAATCCGCCTTTAGCCATATTATTTCACCTCCGTTCAGCTTTCGCTGTCCTTTTTCTTGAATGTGAATATACCTCTGCGCTTTTTCTGGGGAAGTTCAAGAGGTTCGCCCAGAAGCTCATGGCAGAGCAGCTCATAGGACTCAGCGCCCTTTGAGGACTTGTCGTAGTACATTACAGGCTTGCCGTGGCTTGGAGCTTCTGAGAGGCGGACGTTACGGGGTATCTTAGTCTCGAATACCTTTCCGGGGAAATACTTCTCCACCTCAGCCACAACGTCAGCGGACACATTAAGCCGTGAATCGTACATGGTAAAGAGGATACCCTCGATATCAAGCGCAGGGTTATGGTTACTCTTTACTATTTTAATGGTATTTACCAGCTGTGAAAGACCTTCCAGAGCGTAAAATTCCGCCAGCATCGGCACGATCATGGTATCAGCAGCAGTAAGAGCGTTGATAGTCAGCATACCCAATGCAGGAGGGCAGTCAATAAATATGTAGTCGTAGTCGTTTTTTATTGTAAGAAGCTGCATTTTCAGGCGGTTAATGCGGTTTTCGGCGTTAATGAGTTCCACCTCAGCACCGGCAAGGAGTTCAGTAGCAGGAATGATAGAAACATTATCAAACTCAGTCTCCACCGCAGCGTCCTGGATCCTGACCTGCCCGGTCAGCACATTATATGTAGAAAAAAGCACGTCCTTTTTGGATATACCGAAACCTGTAGTAGCATTACCCTGTGGGTCTGAGTCAACGCAAAGAACCTTGAAACCCCGTGAACCCAGGTAAGCAGCCACATTTACGACTGTAGTCGATTTTCCCACGCCGCCCTTCTGGTTAGTAACAGCGATAATTTTGCCCATAGAATCTTCCTTTCTTTTGGTATAAGACTATTATATCACCTTTTTCGGTGTTTGTAAATAGGAAAAATGCTATTATTTTTCACAAAAAGAAGCGGACTGGGCGTGTTCATTGACAAAAGGGTGAATGTTCCATGTGGAACACAGAAGTTTCACCGTATGTCGCTGAATGGAGCAGTCCGCTTTTTGTTCCATGTGGAACATTTTTTCTTTTGTGTGGGATTATTATGCTCGTTACTTTTTAAATTTACAGCTTTTGCGTTGTTCCCCCTGTAATTTGACAGTTGAAAGTGTTGTCTGCTTATGCTGAAAACATCACTTGATCCCCTTGCCAGCGATCGGTATTCTCACACGGTACTCGATGTAGTCCTCGCTCTGAATTTTCCGGGAATCAGCCGAAATTCCAGCCGCCTGCATGGATTCCACTGCTTTATTAATAGTATTCACGAACATTTTTACATTGTGGAACACCTTTGATCGGCGGCGATATTCCGCAGGACTCCCCTCTTTGCCTATGTATTCCTCGATAAGGTTCTCGGTCTTTTCCACGTTCAGCCCATGTTTTATGACCTTTTCCAGCACACCAAGCCGCTCCTCCGGGCTGCCAAGTTTCAAAAGAGCACGGGCATGGCGCTCGGTCAGTCCAGAGCGCATTATCAGGTCACGTTCCTCGTCGGTAAGCCGCAGAAGCCGCAGTTTATTGGCAATAGTACTCTGCGCACGCCCCAGCTTCGATGCAGCGTCCTCCTGAGTCAGCCCGTAGCAGCTTATGAGTTTCTCGATAGCCGCCGCCTCCTCGAAGAAGGTAAGATCCTGCCGCTGGATATTCTCCACAAGTGCAAGTATAGCGGAATTCCGGTCGTCGATGTCGTGGATTATGCACGGAACTGCCGCAAGCCCGCAAATTTTTGCCGCCCTGAGCCGCCGCTCACCTGCAATAAGCTCGTAGACCTCGCCGTTTTTCCGGACAGCAAGTGGCTGCAAAATGCCATTCTGGGCGATAGAGTCCGCAAGGCACGAAATATCGCCGTCTGCGAACTCACGCCTTGGCTGATTGGGGTTCGGTACGATGCGGCTTACCTCGATCTCAACCACCTTGTTAAGAGTTCGCTCCCTGGTAAAAGTTAAAAATCCTGCCATTTTAATTCCCTCATTTCTTTGATAAAAATGTTTCATGAACTGATTTTACCACATGAGGGAAATTATTTCTATATGAAAATACCGCCTAAAATCGAGGTTTTGGCGGTAAATTCGACTATTTATCTGCGATTCAGAGAGATTTCTTCTTGATCTGACCGCTGTTTCTGGGGTATTTTGACGGAGTTTGCGAAACCTTTCTGATAACTGCGATGCGGCGGCTTTCGTCGTAGAAATCGTAAGCGATAACGTCCTCCAGTTCGCCGCCAAGCTTCTCAATTGCGTCGCTGGAAGCCTGAATGTCCTCGGTCGGACCTTTCATGGCGGCAAAAATTCCGTCCTCCTTCACGAATGGAACGCAGTACTCCGAAAGTACAGACAGATTCGCAACGGCTCTTGCGGTGGCAACATCGAATTTTTCCCTATATTCAGCCATTCTTCCGCAGTCCTCAGCCCTGCCGTGAACCAGTTTTGCCTGGATTTCCAGCTTTTCGCAAAGCTGCTCCAGGAACGTGAGTCGCTTTGCAAGGCTGTCCAGCAGAGTGAGCTGGAGGTCGTCCCGGAGTATCTTCATGGGAACTGAGGGAAAGCCTGCACCCGTTCCCACGTCAATAACGCTCGCATTTGACGGTATATCGCAGTATTCCAGCATCAGTGACGAGTCGATGAAATGCTTTCGCAGAACGTCCATTGGCTGAGTGAGAGCGGTCAGGTTCACCTTTTCGTTGTACTCCACGAGGAACTGTGCGTAGATGTCGAACTTCCGGTACTGTTCCTCCGTAAGCTGTATACCGAACTTTCCAAACTCAGCGCAACATAATTCAAATTCAGGTAGCATTGTTCTCCTCCTTATGCTTTTGCAGCCATACCGCTAACATGGAAACGTCCGCCGGCGAAACTCCGGAAATTCTCGAAGCCTGACCAAGTGAATGGGGCTTAATCTTATTGAGTTTCTCGGCAGCTTCCAGTCTCAGGCCGTAAACCTGGCTATAATCCGTATTTTCCGACAGAAGTGTAGTTTCCAGTTTACGCATCTGCTCAATTTGTGCAAGCTGTTTTTCGATGTAACCTTCATATTTAATTTGCAGTTCCACCTGTTCGCAAACCTCAAATGAAAGCTGCGGACGTTCGGTATCGAACTGAGCAATATCGTTATAATTAATCTGTGGACGACGTATCAGGTCAGCAATTTTGCAGCCTGTTGACAGCGGTGACGTGCCATGTTCCACGAGGAACATATTCAGTGCCTCACTGGGGGCGATGTTGGTATGAGTGATGCGCTTTTTCTCCGCCTCAACCTGCGAGATCTTCTCCTGAAGCCGCTCGAACCGTTCTCTGCTGACTAATCCAATGCGGTATCCCACGGGGATAAGCCGCTGGTCGGCGTTGTCCTGGCGGAGTATCAGGCGGTATTCGCTGCGTGAGGTCATCATTCGGTAGGGGTCGGAGCAGCCCTTGGTCACAAGGTCGTCCACAAGTGTACCAATGTAGGAACTCGCCCTGTCGAGGATCATCGGCTCGTCACCACGGATCTTCAGTGCGGCGTTTATGCCCGCCACAAGTCCCTGAGCGGCGGCTTCCTCATAACCTGAGCTTCCGTTGAACTGTCCAGCGCCGTAAAGTCCACCCAGTTTCTTGAATTCCAGGGTGGGACTAAGCTGCGTGGGGTCGCAGCAGTCGTACTCGATCGCATACGCCGGTCGCATGATCTCCACGTTTTCCAGTCCCTCGATCGTCCGCAGGAACGCAAGCTGAACGTCCTCCGGCAGCGACGATGACATACCCTGCAAGTAGTACTCGTCCGTGGAAAGTCCCATTGGCTCAATGAATAGCTGGTGACGTGGCTTATCTGAGAAGCGAACGATTTTGTCCTCGATTGACGGACAGTACCTTGGCCCTACTCCCTCTATCCTTCCGGAGTATAACGGTGACCTGTGGAGGTTGTTTAAAATAACCTCATGCGTTTTACTATTTGTATAAGAAATGTAACAGCTTACCTGATTGCTCAGACCGTCTGTAGGTGTATCAAATGAGAACGGAACGATGTTTTCATCGCCGTCCTGACGTTCCAGAATGTCAAAATCAATGCTTCTTTTGTGAACACGGCAAGGAGTTCCGGTCTTGAACCGGCGCAGTTCGATACCGTGTTCGGCAAGACTTCCTGACAGAAATTTGCTGGGAAGTGCCGAATCAGGGCCGCTTTCGTAGGATTCCTCGCCTATATGTATCTTACCCTTGAGGTAAGTTCCGGTTGCGATTATCACCGCTTTCACGGAATATTCAGCGCCAAGCTTGGTGCGAACACCGGTAATTTTGCCGTTTTCGGTAAGTATCTCCGCAACTTCACCCTGTTTCACATAGAGATTTTCCTGTTTTTCGCAGACCTGTTTCATATACTCATGGTATTTCATACGGTCTGCCTGCACACGCAGACTGTGAACTGCCGGGCCTTTACCCCGGTTCAGCATACGGCTCTGAATGAAACATTTGTCCGCTGCCTTACCCATTTCTCCGCCTAAAGCGTCGATCTCACGGACGAGATGCCCCTTGGCAGTTCCGCCAATTGACGGATTACAGGGCATATTTGCGATCTGGTCGAGAGATATGGTAAACATCACCGTTGAACAGCCAAGTCTTGCGCTGGCAAGTGCAGCCTCCACGCCAGCATGACCGCCGCCGACGACTGCAACATCAAATTCACCCATTTTGTATGACATAGTAATTCCTCTGTTTTCGATTGTTCCACATGGAACATTATTTGCCGACGCAGAATCGTGAGAACACCTCATCAACGACTGCGTCCGTGATTTTTTCGCCTGTAAGTTCAAGGAGATGCTGTTCAGCCTCGTCCAGGATAATGTTGACCGCATCGAGGTTCAGGCAGGATTCGATTGCGGAAATTGCCTCATCGACTGAAGCGAGTGCTGAGTCGATGCATTTTTTCTGTCGCTCATTTGCAGCAGTAGCCGAGCCAAAGCTGTCACGGGAAATACTGAACAGTTCCTCAACTGCCGCTTGAAGTTTGTCAACGCCGTCATTTTCCTTAGCTGATATATATACAGTGTGTATAATTGACTGTGTAATATAATCTTCTTCAATTTTAAGTTCTTCGTCGGTTTTGTTAATGACAGCAACAACTTTTCTTCCCTTCAGACTTTCCAGTAGGGAAAAATCGTCCGCCGTCAGCGGACAACTTCCGTCGAATACCGCAATGATAAGTTCCGAGGTATCAATGAGTTTCTGAGCGTGACCGATGCCGATGCCCTCGATCTTGTCCTCAGTTTCGTGGATACCGGCGGTGTCCGAAAGCCGCAGAACGATGTCGCCCAGGCGGATAGTTTCCTCCACCACGTCACGGGTCGTTCCGGCGATCTCCGTGACGATACTCCGCTCGCAGCCGCTCAGACAGTTGAACAGCGTTGATTTACCCACGTTCGGTCTTCCAACTATCGCTGCCGGGATTCCCTCACGTATGATTCTTCCCGAATCATAGCCATTTATAAGGGATTTGAGAGTACTCCTCACCGCCCTCAGTTCGCCTATCATATGCTCCGGCTGAACCTCCGGAATGTCCTCGTCCGGATAGTCCGTCCAGGCGGCAAGACCGCTCAGGAGCGCCAGCAGTTTTCCGGAACATTCCTTCGCCTTCCTGAAAGCCGCCCCCTCACGAAGCTGCTCCGCCATTTTTAGTTCAAGTTCACTTTTTGCCGAAATTACGTCCATTACCGCCTCTGCGCTGGTGAGGTCGAGCTTGCCATTCAGAAAAGCACGCTTGGTGAACTCCCCTGCCTGCGCCGGTTCAGCGCCGTTATTCAGCAGCGCCCGCAGTATCTTCCGTGAAACGTAAATACCGCCGTGGCAGGATATCTCGCACACGTCCTCGCCGGTATAGCTGTGGGGCGCACGAAAAACCGTGAGAATACAGTCATCAATGCGCCCGTCCTTATCGCCGGCGATTCCGTAAGCGCAGGTATAACCAGGCATATCCCCGACTTTTTTGCCGCCAAATGGCGTGAATACCGCCTCAGAAACGGCGAGAGCGTTCTCGCCTGACACCCTTATCACGGCGATACCGCCGGGTGCATTTGGGGTCGAAATAGCAGCAATAGTTGACATATCATCACCTCAAAAAAACAGCGCACGGCGAGAGCCGCCATGCGCTAATAATTCGTTATTATAACTCGATCTTTCCGTAAAGTCCGCCTGCGATATCGTCCTCAGGTCTGGGCTTTTTGTAATCCTTCTCGAAGCTTGTGGACAGGTCAATGGTTCTGCGCTCCAGATTAGGTTCTCTGCGCTCTCTCCTCTTGCCGCCGTTATTTCTTCTGTCGCCGCTGCGGTCATTTCTGCCGCCTCTGCGGCCCTTACCGCCGGCGTTTCTGGGATTAGTTGAGGAAATAATGATCTTTCTGTAAGGTTCTTCGCCTACAGAGCGTGAAGCCACGCCATCGATCTTAGCGATAGCGGAGTGGATAACACGTCTTTCATAGGGGTTCATAGGCTCAAGGGGCTGGGGCTTGCCGCTTCTCAGCACGCTCTTTGCAACCTTTGCAGCCAGCTGCTCAAGGGTCTCCTTGCGCTTGCTGCGGTAACCCAGGCAGTCGATAGTAATACGGAAATAATCCTTATCGCCCTTGTTAGCGATTATGGAGCAGAGATACTGGATAGAGTCCAAAGTCTCGCCACGTCTGCCGATGATAGTGCCGTTGTTATCGCTTTCGATATTCACAACAGCGCCTGTCTCATTCTGGTAGATAGTGAACTCAGCGTCAATATCCATAGCTCTGAGGATACTTGTTATATAGTCTCTTGCCAGCTTTACCTTGGGGTGAAGCTGGTCTTCGTCCTCGATGAGGGTAAAGTTCTCGATAGAGTACTCAGCATCATCGTCCTCACGGGATTCAGGCTCGTCGTTAGCAACAGGCTTCTTATCAGCCTTAGGTGCGTCGTGGTGCTTCTTTTCAGGCTTAGCAGGCTTTGCTTCCTCTGCCACCTCAGCAGGCTTGACTTCTTCAGCCTTAGGAGTTTCCTCAGCGGGCTTAACCTCCTCAGCCTTAGGAGTTTCCTCGGCAGGCTTTGTTTCCTCAGCCTTTGGAGCAGTCTCAACGGGCTTTGCCTCAGCTTTAGGAGCGGCTGCGGCAGCCTTTACAGGTGCAGCAGGAGCGCTCTTGGGAACGTATGTAGCCTTGACCTTAGCGTCAGTCTTGCCAAGTCCCAGGAAGCCTTTCTTTCCCTCGTCGATAACCTCGAAGGTTATCTCGCTGACTTTTGCGCCAAACTTCTTCGCAGCCATAGCCTTAGCTTCGTCAACTGTATTTGCTGTAAAAATCTCAGTCATATTTATTACCTCCCCGGCGATCAATCATCGTCGCTTTCATTTTCATCGTACACATCGCCATACTTCTCAGCCATACGGCGTCTGGCTTCATTGATACGTTCTCTGTTCTGTTTATTTGCCTCGGAGCGGGAAAGTTTCTCGCCGCCTGCGCCTGTTCTTGGCAGACCTGAACCATTCTGCTGCTGGTCATAGAGAGCCTGCTGCTCCATCATCTTCTGCATGAAGGTCTTTTTCTCCGGATGCTTTTCAGCGTAGATACGTGCTTTTTCCTTTTCCTTCTCGTTTATCACCTTTATTCTCTCCGGGGTGAAATACTGGTTAAGGGCAAAGGTGATGAGGAATGAGAAAAGCGATGACCATATCCAGTAGAAGCCGATACCGGCGGGTACTGAAAATGCGATCATAACTGACCATATAGGCATCAGAAGCATAGCGACATTCATACATCCGCCAGCCTGTGCAGCAGTAGGATTAGTTTTTTTCTGATGGATCTGCATATACAGTGAGCTAATGAACTGAGCCACACCGGCAGCGAAAGGGATCAGAAAGAGTATCAGTGCCTCTTTTGTCCAGGTTTCCGGGTGAAACTCAGGAGTCTTACCCAGATTAGCGCCGAAAATAGTGAAATTCTGGGAGAACTCTGTTACGGACTGGAGGAAATTATCGGAGAGACCCTGATAGGATTCCGGTGATTTATCCACCTGTTCCAGAGTAAGCAGTTCGCTTCTGAGGTTGCCTGTGGAGATAGTCTTGCCGATAAGACCGGAAGTAATCTCAGTGGCAGCAGTCCTGACGCTTTTGGCGATACGCAGGATATGGGTGAACGGCTTGTAGATAACGTCGATAACGCCGAACAGAAGGAGCATCTGGATAAGCGCAGGCATACAGGATTCCATAGGGTTGTATCCTTCCTGCTGGTAGAGTTTCTGCTGTTCCTCCTGGAAGCGCTGGGGGTTATTGGCAAAGCTCTTTCTCAGCTTTTCAAGCTTTGGATTGAGCAGCTGCATACGTGCGGAGTTCTTCTGTGTCTTATAGTTTATAGGGAACAGAAGGAGCTTGGTAACTATGGTAAATATTATGATAGCGATAGCATAGTTTCCGCACCAATTGTAGATAATGCTCATCAGGAAGCCGAATGGCACACCAAAAATGTCATAAAGAATATTCAATTTTCATACCTCTCTCAATGCCGGGAAAGGTCAATTTTCCTCCCGGCTGTAATTGACATGGTCGGGGGTAACTGCATCATCACAGACATCTATCCCGCCATTTGCGGAAGGTCTGATACGAAGGGTAAATTTTTCGGGAACATAGTCCACTCCCCCCAAAGACCAGGGGTTACACCGCAGAAGCCGCCACATTGCCAGGATCGAGCCTCTGAGAGCGCCGAAGCGTTCCACGGCAGTAAGGGCATAGCAGCTGCAAGTCGGGTAGTATTTACACCTGGGAGGTGTAAGGGGAGAGATATATCTTCTGTAGCATTTTATCAGAAAGATAACAATTCTTTTCATTTTTGCTTTTTATTGAAACTCTGTTTCTGTGAAGCTTTTATGATCTCCGGGACAGCATACTTTGTGAAGTAGCCGGTATACTCATCAGACTTTATCTGGCAGAGGGTACTTCTTGCGACGATAACTATATCTATACCGATAGGAAGAAGCGTCTCGCACTGGCGGTAAGCCAGCCGGATAAGTCTTTTAGCTCGGTTGCGGCAGACAGCATTGCCCACCTTTTTTCCGGCGGTGATACCGAGCCGGTTATAGGCAGAGCCGTTAGGTCTGACGTAGATCACGGAATATTTAGAGTTAATGTACCTGCCTTTTTTATAGAGGGCAAGGAAATCTCTGTTATCATTCAGGATATCTGTGTAAAGCATAAAATTACCTAAAAGGGACAAAAAGGGCAAGTCCCTGAGAAATCAGTCCGGTATCCTGAGGGATACCTTTAATAAAAAAGACCACAAAAAATGAATTTTTGTGGTCAGCGTCGTCAGTGAGTTAATCTTGCTCTGCCCTTAGATCTTCTACGAGCTAAAACCTTTCTGCCGTTCTTAGTAGCCATTCTCTTCATGAAGCCGTGCTCCTTCTTCCTGTGGAGCTTCTTAGGCTGGTATGTTCTTTTCATACTTGAAATCCTCCTCTCTCTCAGCGGTGAAAAACAAGGATCGCAGCAAATGCGTAAGATCCTGATTTGGTAAAAACAGTTGCAGCATCAGAGCATAGTCTCTGTTGTTACACTATAGTATTATACTTCAAAAAAGAAAATCTGTCAAGGGGGGAGTGAAATTTTTTTGAGAAGGTCAGAAATTTCAGAAATATTGACCAATGGGGAGGGATTCCCGGCAGGTAGTTTTTCAACACAATGATGATTTTGTGGATTATTCTGTTGAAAATTCGTTCCCTGGATCTTCAACTCTTACCTGAACAGCTTCTCCGCTGAGCATTTTACCTCAGATGCAGGATATTCCGCATTTCGACATTTTCCACCTGCAATATACCAACAGCGGCAGCTTTTTCCACCATTTTCCTGAACAGGCACAGTTGAAAAGTTGAACTGCATAGTGGAAAATTCATCTTAGCAGCTTTTAACAGTATTTTCAACAATGATTTTTCCTATATAAATCCACAATACTCACATTTTTTGAACCATATATCAACCGTAAAACGTGGATTCAACAGTGTTTTCAACAGAGTGTCAAAAACTGTGTGGAAACTTTGGTTGATTTTTTACTCCTTTGTCATAGCTTTACCCTTGCTTTTTCAACAATTATATGTTATAATGATACTATATTATTATAGGAGAGTATCGTTTTTTTCACGGCAGTCGCCCAGTCTGCCTTTTCAACTCCCCTTTGCCTGCTAATTGTTTAAAACTTATGGCACTCCCCTGCTTTTCACCATATTTTTAAACAGCAAAAATAACTACGGAGGTAAAATATGAACTCATTTGAGGAAGTTTTCGCAAAAGTAAAAAAATACTGCATCGACAGCGGCAAGATTCTTGAAACTGGTATCCAGACATGGATCGACCCTATGACACCTGTTGCCCTAAACGGCTCTGATGCCGTTTTCCGTGTCATCACCAATTTCCAGAAAAGCATCATCATGGATAACTATGCCTCTATCCTCAGTGAAGCTTTCCTTGAAGTAAGCGGTCTGAAGCTGAATATCGTTATCGAAGTTGAAGCTGACGACACTAACCCTGCAAATAACCCCACTGACGCTGAACTGGACAAGAAAAACGAGGAGCTGGAGCAGACTTTCAAGTTCGCAAACTACGACTATACTTTCGATACCTTCATCGAAGGTCCTTCAAACTCCTTTGCCCTGGCTTGCAGTAAGTCAGTTGCCAAAAACTGCGGCGAGAAGGAAGTAGCCGGCTACAACCCGCTGTTTATCTACGGTCCTTCCGGTATGGGCAAGACCCACCTCATCACCGCTATCGCCAAGGAAGTAAAAAAGAACCACCCGGATTTCAATATCGTCTACGTTACCAGTGAGACTTTCGGAAATGACCTTATCCAGGCTCTTAAAAACAAGCTCATCACCGACTTCCACGAGAAATACCGCAACGCTGACCTGCTCCTTATCGACGATGTACAGTTCTTCGCCGGAAAAGAGAGTATGCAGGAGGAGTTCTTCCACACATTCTACCAGCTCCACCAGGAGGGTAAGCAGATCGTCATCACCTCTGACCGCCCCCCGAAGGAACTCATCACACTGGAATCCCGTCTGACTACACGTTTTGAGGGCGGACTTATTGCCGATATTTCCGCACCTGACTACGAGACAAGACTGGCTATCATCAACCGCAAGAGTGAGCTGCTGAACCTGAAAATGCCTGCTGAGGTATCTGAATTCATGGCTAACCGCCTCAAATCCAATATCCGTCAGCTGGAAGGCGCTGTTAAGAAGCTGAAGGCTCTCAACCACTTAGCCGGCAGCCCTATCACTATTTCTATGGCTCAGAGCGTCATCAGAGAAGTTCTCACCGATGAGCAGCCTATACCGATAACTGTCGAGAAGATAATTTCCGAAGTATCTACAGTATACGGCGTATCCCCTGACGATCTGCGCTCCACAAAGCGTTCTCAGCAGATAGCTACTGCACGTAAGGTGGCTATATACGTTGTAAGAGAGATCACTCAGATGCCCCTGGCTTCTATCGGCTCAGAGTTCGGCGGACGTGACCACTCTACTATCGTTTACTCTGTAAACAGCATACAGGCTGCTATCCAGAAGGACGCTAACCTCTCTAACCTCATTAACGATATCATCAAGAACATCAAGGACAAGAGCAAGGTCTGATAAACCAACATTTCTCAAACAGCTTTTCCAGGTGGAAACTGTTTGGATAACTCTTTTCAACTAAGTTTTCAACACTCTGTTAAAAACTCTGTTCATAACAAGCTGTCCCAGACAGACTGCAAAATACAGGGCTTGTATACAGTCTGTATCGTGCTGCTTTTTTGCCTTGTCCACATTATGAACTTTCAACACTTGCACCATCGGTGGAAAATTCTGAGGCTAAAAATCAAATAATTTGTCTTTCCACGAAACTGTCCACTTATTATTCACTTCAACTCCACCAGTCTCAACAGAAATCAACCTGATTTTGCATCCGGAAAAGGCTGTCCACAAACTGCAACTAATCTGAAACATCATGTTGTTGATGATAATCCGGCTATTTTTCGCTGATCGAGCCTGCTCCAAACTTTTCCACCGCCCCTACTACAACTACAAACAAGTTTTAAACTTATCTTTGTTTAAAACTATTCTTTACTTATCTTTGTCCTTTTATTACTTTTTCTTATCCTGTCTTATCATAAGAAAAACTTATAAATCATCGCTGTTTGTGCTGTTGTCAGACAATGCCAGCAGCATTAAATGGATAATGTCCCGAAACGACATTTATTTCATCTCTATGGAGGTATAATATATAATGAGATTCGTATGCAGCAAGAATGAACTCAGTGAGGCTATCAGCAATGTCTCAAGGGCTGTTCCTCAGAAGTCTACCACTATCCAGGCACTTGAAGGCATCAAAGTGTCTGTTTCACAGAACAGACTTGAACTGACTGGATATAATATGGAAATGGGTATCCGTACTTCCATTACGGCAGCTTCACAGGACTGCGGTGAGTTCGTGGCAAATACAAGGCTCTTTAACGAGTTTACAAGAAGAATGTCCGGAGATGAGGTAATCTTCGAGATCGATGACAACAATGTGGCTAACATTTCAAGTGCGGCTACTGAATGCAGCTTCTCTGTAATGAATGCTGATGAATACCCCGATCTTCCGGAAGTTGACAGGAAAAACGGCTTCACCGTAAAGCTGTCAGTACTCAGGTCTATGATAAATATGACCAGCTATGCTGCTTCTACCAATGAGAGCAAGCCTGTTTTCACCGGAGAACTTTTCGATATCGCTGAGGGTAAGTTCAACCTGGTCGCTATCGACGGCTTCCGTCTGGCTATCAGATGCGAGGATACAGATACTCAGGACAAGATAAGCTTCATCGTACCCAAGAAGGCACTCCAGGAAGTATCCACTCTTATCAAGGATGACGCTGAAAGCGAGTGTACTATCTACGCCAACGACCGCCACATAATCTTCGACATCGGCGGCACTTTCGTCATCTCACGCCTGCTGGAAGGCGCTTTCCATAACTATAAGTCATCTATCCCCAAGGACTTCAAGACAGAGGTCATCGTCGATAAGAGAGAATTCATAAACTCTATGGAAAGATGCTCACTTATCATCGACGATAAGAACAAGTCACCTATCCGCTGTGAGATCGGTTCAGGCGTTATGAAAATCTCCAGCAAGACAGCTATCGGTAAAGTCAACGATGCTTTCACCGCTGACATTTCCGGAGAGGCTGTAACTATCGGTTTCAATAATAAGCTTATGCTCGAAGCGCTCAAGGCTGCTGAGGGCGACAAGGTAAGACTGCGTTTCAGCGGAGCGATGAAGGTCATCGAAATGCTCCCCCTGGAAGGCGAAAGCTATATCTTCCTTATCATGCCCATTCAGCTTAGATAACGCTCATTCCTTCTATTTCTGAAAGGTGGGTCATTATGGCACAGATCAAGATAACAACAGAATTCATAAAGCTTGACGCTCTGCTGAAATTCTCCGGTCTTGCAGATACCGGCGGAGGCGCAAAAGTTCTTATCCAGGAGGGTCAGGTACTTGTAAACGGCGAGGTGTGTACTATGAGGGGCAAGAAGATACGCCCCGGTGATACCGTCACTATAATCGGCGGAGAAGGAGTTACTGTAGTTTGATTATCACCTACGCCGAAATAGACGGCTTCAGGAATCTGAAAGGGATCTCATTCCAGCCCGATACTAAATATAACATCATTGTGGGCGCTAATGCACAGGGTAAGACCAACCTACTTGAGGCTATGTGGATACTCTCCGGCTGCCGAAGCTTCCGTGGTTCTAAGGAAAAGGACTATATCGCCCTGGGCGGCGACAGAATGTCCTCACGGATAAAACTCCGTGACAGCGTGAGAGAACAGAAGATAGAGTATACCATGTTCAGAAGCGCAAACACACCTAAACAGATACTTTTGAACGGCGTTTCCCATAAGGGTACCCGTGCGCTTTTTGATGTGTTCAAGTGCATCGCCTTTATACCGGACGATGTGGATATCATCAAGGGCGCACCGGAAAAACGCCGGAGTTTCATAGATATGGCGGCTTCTCAGCTTAATCCTGCGTTCGTCGTCCATATAAGCAAAAGCAACACCATCATGAACCACCGCAATGCCCTGCTTAAAAGCATATCCCAGGGCGGGCCGGGGTCTGAGGTACTGGAGATATGGGACAGACAGGCTGCCCATGAGGGCGCTGTCATATCCTATATGCGCCATGACTACGTTTCAAAGATAAACGAGATATGCCGTGAACTTTACCAGACTATATCCGGCGGCAGCGAAGTGCTGGAACTGGAATACCGCTCAAATGTTTTCCGCAAGGAGGACTTTGAAAAGCCCTGCGGCGAAGATGCTTTCGAGAAGTACTACCGCCGCCTGCGGGAAAACTGCGAGTACGATATACGTACAGGCATTACCCACGCCGGTGTCAACCGTGATGAGATCGACATTAAGATAAACGGCGTAAGCGCCAAGGAGTACGGATCTCAGGGGCAGATAAAAAGCGCCGCCCTGGTCATGAAACTGGCTCAGGCTGAGATCTATATGAAGCGCTCAAAGGACGCTCCTGTGGTTTTCCTGGACGACGTAATGGGCGAACTGGACGAGAACAGGCAAAAGTTCGTTTTCGATATAATCAAGGATATGCAGGTGTTCCTCACCACTCCCAATGAGGGCGCTATTCTCCCCGGTATTTCGGGAAAAGTCATCAGAATAAACGGAGGGAGCATCGAAAATGCCTGAGGCAAGATACCTTCATATCGGCGGCGGCTTCTCCGTGGATATGGAGCAGGTCGCCGGGATATTCGATATGGATAATACCACTGTAAGAAGCTGCACCAAGACCCTTCTCGATAAGGCTGAGAAGGAAAAACGCTGTATCTATACCACCTATGAACTGCCCAAAAGCTTCATAGTCACCGTTAAGAACGGCGTTAGCACGATATATATATCACAGCTTTCCGCCGGTACGCTCAGAAAACGTATCGAGGCAGGAGGTCTGTGAGCCATATTTTCCGGAGGTAAAAAATGAGTCAGCAGAATAACAACTATGACGAAAATGACATACAGATACTTGAAGGTCTGGAAGCAGTCCGAAAGCGTCCGGGTATGTACATCGGTTCTACCGGGCCAAGCGGTCTGCATCACCTGGTATACGAGATCGTTGACAACTCCATTGACGAGGCACTTGCAGGATACTGTACAGAGATAACCGTTGAGATACTCAAGGGAGATATTATCCGTGTATCCGATAACGGCCGTGGTATACCTGTTGGTATACACCCGAAGGAAGGTATCTCAGCTGCTACTGTTGTATACACTATCCTCCATGCCGGCGGTAAGTTCGGCGGCGGCGGATATAAGGTATCAGGCGGTCTCCACGGCGTTGGCGCTTCTGTTGTAAATGCGCTGTCGGAATGGCTGGAGCTTACCGTAAAGGACGGCGAGCATATCTACTTCCAGCGCTTCGAGAGAGGTAAATACGACGAGGAACTTAAGATCATCGGCGATACCACCGAGACAGGTACAAGCGTTACTTTTAAGGCTGACGGCGAGATCTTCGAGGATACTGTTTACGACTATGATATACTCCTCAGAAGACTGCGTGAACAGGCTTTCCTTAACGCCGGCATAAAGATAGTCTTCTCGGATAAGCGTGACGAGAACGAGATACAGAGCGAAACTCTCCACTATGAGGGCGGTATCAGACAATTTGTGGAGCATATACACACCACAAGAGATCTGACACCACTGGGCGGCGATGTTATCTACGTTTCCGGCACTCAGGGCGATTCCTTCGCTGAGATAGCACTTCAGTACAATACCAGCTATAACGAGACTATCTACTCTTTTGCAAATAATATCCATACCAAAGACGGCGGTTCTCATGAGACAGGCTTCAAGAATGCCCTGACTAAGGTCATCAATGAGTACGGCAGAAAAATGGGTAAACTCAAAGACAAGGAAAACCTCAAGGGCGAGGACGTTCGTGAGGGTCTTACCGCTATAATCTCTGTAAAGCTTACAGAGTGCGAGTTCGAGGGTCAGACAAAGGGCAGACTGGGCAACCCGGAAGTAAAGCCTTTCGTCGAGAAAATGGTCACAGAGAAGCTTATGAACTTCCTGGAGGAAAACCCGGAGGCGGCTACAATTATCTTCGATAAATGTATGTCAGCCCTCAGAGCCCGTGAAGCTGCAAAGCGTGCAAGAGAAGCCGAGCGCAAGAAGAATAACTTCGGCAGCGCTGCTATGCCCGAAAAGCTGGCAGACTGCTCTGAGCGTGATAACCGCTATACCGAGATATACATAGTCGAGGGTGATTCTGCGGGCGGCTCTGCAAAGCAGGGAAGAAACCGTAAGTATCAGGCGATACTCTCCCTCTGGGGCAAAATGCTCAACGTTGAAAAGGCAAGGATCGACCGTATCTACGGCAACGATAAGCTTGAACCCGTGGTTGCGGCTCTGGGTACTGGTATCGGTGAGGACTTCGATATAACTAAACTCCGCTACGGTAAAGTTATCATCATGGCTGATGCCGATGTGGACGGTATGCATATCCGCACCCTGCTCCTTACCTTCTTCTTCCGCTATATGCGCCCCCTTATCACTAACGGAAATGTATACATCGCCCAGCCTCCTCTCTACAGAGTCGAGCGCCAGAAAAAGGTGAAGTATGCCTTCTCCGACCAGGAGCGTGACAAGTATATCGCCGAGCTTTCCGAGGAAGGAAAGTATAAGGTCGAGACTCAGCGCTACAAGGGTCTTGGTGAGATGGACCCCGAACAGCTCTGGGAAACTACTATGGACCCTGAGCACAGAACTATGATAAAGATCTCTATGGAAGACGCTATGAAGGCAGACGAGGTATTTACCATACTTATGGGCGACAAGGTAGAGCCAAGAAGAAAATTCATCGAGAAGAACGCTAAGTTCGCTCAGAATCTTGATATATAACGAGGTGGCTATGAACGACCAGCACTACAGGCTTGAAAAGGAATACTCTATCCCTATAGAGACTTTCCGTGCCGGCTACCTTGCTTACCAGAAGAAATACGTTTACCTTAAAAGCTATGTATTTATCGCCCTTTTCCTGCTCCTTGCGGCAGATTTCATACACGCTGCAATAAAGACACCGGATAATATTTTCGCCTATGTGCTTATCATGGTATGTCTGGGATTTGCTTTCCGTGAGTGGTATAACCCACGGAAGATACGCCGCAGTGTGTGTGATTCTATGGCGCAGATGCAGGGGACTGTGTATAAACTTGCTGTGGCTGACAGTTTTATTGATATATCTACAGTATCCGAGGTACTTCCACCACAGGAGGAAGACCCGGAAGAAGCGCAGGAGGAGGAAAATACCGCTCCCCCTGAGCCTACCAGAATACCCATAGACGGAAGTCTCAGCGTGCTTGAATATGACAGCTTCTTCCTTCTCGTTTACGGAAAGGCTGTATTCTACATCGTCCCCAAAGACGGCTTTACTGAGCCGGAGCAGGATATTATGCGAAATATAAGCGAGAACCGCTCGCAACAGGAGGTATAAGTTTTGCTTTATAACGACAACTCTATCGTGATAAACTCCGAGATCGTAGACGAAATGGAAAACTCCATGCTCAACTACGCCATGTCGGTAATCGTATCACGAGCATTGCCTGACGTAAGAGACGGTCTGAAGCCCGTTCACAGGCGTATTCTTTACACTCTCCATGAAAATGGTCTTACACCGGAAAAGGCTTACCGTAAGTGCGCCGATACCGTTGGTGCGGTGCTGGGTAGATATCACCCACACGGCGACGCTTCCGTATATGATGCTCTTGTGCGTCTGGCACAGGATTTCTCAATGAGATACAAACTGGTAGACGGTCATGGTAACTTCGGTTCTATCGACGGCGACAAGGCTGCCGCTTACCGTTATACCGAGGCTAAAATGGCGAAGATAACCCTTGATATGCTCACCGACATAAACAAGGATACCGTTGACTTCGCTCCCAACTATGACGACCGTCTGAAAGAACCTGTAGTACTCCCCTCCAGATTCCCTAATCTCCTGGTAAACGGCTCTACAGGTATCGCTGTTGGTATGGCGACCAATATCCCGCCCCATAATCTGGGCGAGGTCATTGACGCTCTCCAGCTTCTTATCGACGACCCTGACTGCACTATGGATCAGCTTATGGAGCATATCAAAGGCCCTGATTTCCCAACCGGTGGCATAATCATGGGCAAGGCTGGTATCCGTGCAGCCTATGGCACCGGCAGAGGCAAGATAACCCTCAGAAGCCGTACCCACTTTGAGGAAATAAAGGGTAGGGAGTGCATCATCGTTGACGAGATCCCCTACATGGTAAACAAGACCCTTATCCTCAAGAATATCAACCAGCTTTGCAAGGATAAGCGTCTGGAAGGTATATACTACCTCCGTGACGAGTCCGATAAGGACGGTATGCGTATCGTTATCGAGCTGAAAAAGGACGCTGTTCCGCAGATAGTCCTCAATAAGCTTTTCGCTATGACCAAGCTTCAGGATACTGTTGGTATCATCATGCTTGCCCTGGTAAACGGCGAGCCGAAGGTGCTAACCCTCAAGCAGATGCTCCAGAGTTATCTGGACTTCCAGGTTGAAGTTATCCAGCGCCGTACAAGGTTCGACCTGCGCAGGGCACTGGTAAGAGCGCATATCCTCCAGGGCTTTATTCTTGCCGCTGACCATATCGACGAGATAATCAGCATTATCAGAAGCAGCAGCAATATCCCCGAAGCTAAGGCTCGCCTTATTGACAGATTCAAGGACGAAGACCTCTCTGCACTTCTGGAGCGTACAGATGAATTCAGAGGAATGGACGTATTCAAGATACTTGATACCGCAGAATTCGACCTTTCCGGAAACCATCTGGATACTGCAAACGGTCTTTCCGAGGAGCAGGCAGAAGCTATCGTTCAGATGCGCTTAGGACAGCTTACCGGTCTTGAAAGACAGAAGATAACCGACGAACTCCATGAACTGCTTAACAAGATAGCTGAGTTCGAGGAGATACTTGCAGATATAAACAAGGTCTACGCCATAATCATGGAAGACCTGAACAATATCAAGAAGAAGTTCAGCGACCCAAGACGCACCGACATCGAGTCAATAAGCGGCGAGGTGGATATAGAAGACCTTATCACCAAGGAAGACTGCGTTGTTACTCTGACAAATAATGGCTATATCAAGCGTATGCCTGTATCTGAGTATAAGACCCAGAAGCGTGGCGGACGTGGTATAACCGGTATGAAACAGCGTGAGGAGGATTTCGTAGACGAAATGTTCATCTGCGGAACTCATGACAATATCCTCTTTATCTCCAATAAGGGTATCATGTACAAGCTAAAGTGCTATGAAGTTCCCGACGGTTCAAAGGCTTCCCGTGGATTCAACCTCATAAACCTGCTCCCGCTCAGCGACGGTGAGAAGATCGCTGCTATGATAAAGACCACCGACTTCAGCGAGGACAAGTACATAACCATCGTTACCAAGAAGGGCAAGATAAAGCGCTCGAACCTGTCACTGTACAAGAATGTACGCAAGAACGGTCTTATCGCTGTAGGTCTTGACGAGGGCGACGAGATAGCAGGAGTACGCATGACTGACGGAAACGAGCAGCTTGTTATCGCTACACGCAACGGTATGGCTATACGCATCGAGGAGGGCAAGGGCAGATCTATGTCACGTTCCGCTCACGGTGTAAAGGCTATCAGACTGCGTGAGGGCGACTACGTTGTAGGCATGGCAAGAGTACGCCCCGGTGCTGCGCTCCTTACAGTAACCGAAAACGGCTACGGCAAGCGCACAAATCTGGAAAGCTACCGTATCCAGAACCGTGGCGGTTATGGTCTTACCAACTACAAGGTTGACGATATCCGTGGTCATGTCTGCGGCATCAAGGTAGTTGACGAGACTGATGATATTATCCTGGTATCAAGCGACGGTATCATTATCAGAATACTCGCCAGCGATGTCCGCATTATGGGCAGAATAGCCAAGGGCGTGCGTGTAATGCGTGTTACTGACGGCGCTCAGGTAGTTGCTTTCACAAGAGCAGAGCATGACGAGACTGCACAGACCGAGAAGGTAGAGCAGCTTACTGAGGAGCAGGCAAGACTTGCTGACGCTGAGGCTGCTGAGGAAGAAAAGAACGAGGTAATCATCGAAGCTGAACCCGACGAGGAGCAGGAAGATGATGAATGAGACAGGTGAAAACCGCCTGAGATACGGCGCTTCACCAGTCTCAGCACTGGTCATAACTATATCGAGCCTGTTCTGCCAATGGCTGAACTGGTTCGCATTCGAGAAGATAGACTACCCCTGGCAGATAACGCTGATAACGCCCCTGCTGCTGTGCATGATGTACCATATGGTGCAGCTTGATGCCGGCAGCGAGGGCTGCTTCTCCAGGAGATTTTTCTACATATTCTCAGCGGTAGTGCCGCTTATCATCGGAGTACTGCTGAGCGCTGCCATGTTTCTGGCAGACCCGGAACTGAGCGTTTTCGACCCGGATACGCCATTTCAGGGCAGTATCAAGGAGAGTATCGCATCATACAGCGGAAGGTTCATAGTGACCTCGCTGTATCTTGTGGTATTTGGGGCAATTGATAAAATACTACTTAGGAATAGGCATAACTAATGGAAAAGGAGTGAACAGGAATGAACAAGCTGATTCTCGCAGCAATACCTGCGGCAGCATTTACAGGATATGCGGTATATGAGAACGCCGCATCACTTTCGCTGCGCTACGAAAGTCTGGGCAGCGGCGTAAGGATAGCACATATCTCAGACCTTCACAGGCGGCGTTTCGGCAGGAATAACCGCCGTATAACATCGCTTATCGCCTCGGAAAAGCCGGATCTTATCTTCATTACCGGCGACATCATATCAAGGCGGCAGACAAGGCTGAATACCGTGGAGAAAATGCTGAGGGAGCTTGTGAAAATAGCACCTGTTTACGTAATTTTCGGCAATCATGAGCAGGGACTTACTGAGGAATTCATCAACGCAGAAGTCCAGGAAAGACTTATCGAGATAATAAAGCTTTCCGGCGCAAAGCTTCTGAGAAACAGCCGTGACTTCATCATTATCGGTGAAAGAAGGCTGAATATCATCGGCTATGAGCCGGATTACAGTGTATACAAGAGCGACGGCTGCTATACCGATCTTACACCTGTGACAAAGGCGGATATAGTTGACGTTCTGGGTGAATGTCCCAAGGGCGAGACATTGCTTCTGGCGCACAATCCCCTTTTTGGCAAGGCATACGCTGAGTGGGGCGCTGACTATACTTTCAGCGGTCACGTTCACGGCGGTATCGTCCGCATTTTCGGCAAGGGTATACTTTCTCCGGAGAGGAAGTTCCTGCCGAAGTACACCAAAGGCGTATACGATTTCGGCGGCAAGAAGCTGCTTGTCAGCGCAGGTCTTGGCAAACTGCGGCTTTTCAATCCTCCGGAGATAGTGATTTACGATATCTGATATACTGGGTGTATACCCTTGCTGGCACGTTCCGGCAATGCAGAACGTGCGTTCAGGAGATTATTCTGCACATCACCCGAATATCTGCCATGCCGCAAAGACGATGAGCATCACTCCCCCTACCCAGGAAAGGTCTGCCGGGAGAGCGCATATCTTCTTGCCGGCAAAGTTCCCAAGCGCTATTGCGATAATTCCCGCTGCAAAGGCGAATAGTCCGGTGCGCCAGGGGATAAGTCCAAGAGCGCCGCAGCTAAGTCCAGTCGCAGCGCAGTCGAAAGAACTTGCGGCAGCAAGGGCAGCGGCTTCCGGGGCTGAGAGAACTTTTGAGTGGTCAGCATCGGCGGCGGTATCGTCAAGGTAGAGTTTCAGCATAAGTCCCTGGCTGCCCATTTTAAGCGACAAGTCACCTTTTTCTGAGAGAGTGCGGACTACAGTCCGGACGATGCTGCGGAAAATGGTGGAAATGCCTGTGATACTGATGAGGACAAAAGCGGCGGCTGAACATACCCCTGGTGAAAGCACTCCGCTTATTAGTGCGGAAAGGCTGAGGGTAAGCCAGAGAACGCCTGCTCCTGTAATTGCTATTACAGCCACAGAAAGAGGCGGTATACGGATACCGCTTCCACAATAGGCGGCTGATGCAAGGAAAATGTCGGCGCTTATTATCACCGCAAGTATCAACTCGTCTGCCAATTCATCACCTCCCGGCTTTATTTTATGCGGAGGAGGAAACTTTTGTTAATGCGTAATTCGTAATGCGTAATGCGTAATTATGGTATCGCCTTGCGGCGATGTGATTTAAAATTATGAGCGAAGCGAACACATTAAATTACGCATTACGAATTAATTTAGTCTTGACATATTATTTTTTTATGGTATAATTAATTTATGTATATGGAGGTGGAACGTGAAAGCAGGTGTTTCAACAGCTTGTCTTTACCCGCAGCCACTGGAGGAGTGCCTTTACCAACTGGCTGTAAACGGCGTTTCTACCGTGGAAATATTTGTGAATACGACCTCGGAGCTGAAAAAAAGCTTTGCCCACGGCATCGCTGATATCCTGAAGCGATTCGACGTGGATTGCGCTTCACTCCACCCTTTTACCAGCGAGATGGAAACACTTGCGCTGTTCTCAGACTACCAGAGAAGATTCCGTGATGCTATTGAGTTCCATAAGCATTACTTCGACTTCATGAATATGGTGGGCGCTAAGATATTCGTGCTTCACGGCGCTAAGGCAGGTGTTACAAAAGAACGCTATTGCGAGAGATTTTCCAGGCTTTACCGTCTGGGCAAAGAGTACGGCATTACCGTGGCTGTGGAGAATGTTTCCCGCTGTCTGAGCGCTTCCTCGGCGTATATAAGCGACATATCCCGTATGCTGGGCGATGAGTTCGCCTTCGTGCTGGATACGAAGCAGGCGATACGTTCCGGCGAGTCACCTTTCTCCTTCGTGAACGCCGCCGGCAGTAAGCTTTGCCATGTACATATCAGCGATTCCGGTCAGTTCGGCGACTGCCTGCCTATCGGCAAGGGCAGTTTCCGGTTCGACGACTTTTTCAGGCGTGTGAACGAGGTTTCTCCGGACTGCAATGTTATCCTTGAGTTATACCGCAACAATTTCGACAATATTTCAGAGCTTATCAGAAGCAATAACATACTTACTGCAATGACTTCAAAATACAGAACGGAGGGTACGAAATGAAATGCCCTTACTGCGGATTCTTTGAAAACAAGGTCATCGACTCACGTCCCAAGGACGACAGGATCAAACGGCGCAGAGAATGTGTCAAGTGCGGCACACGGTTCACTACCGTTGAAATGATCGAGAAACCCCTGCTTATGGTTGAAAAACGAAGCGGTATGTACGAGAATTTCGACAGGAACAAGCTGATAACCGGTATCTTCAACGCTATAAAGAAAAGACCTGTCACAAGGGATCAGGTCAATGACATAGCGGACTATGTTGAAAACTATTACGCAAATGAACTCAAATCGGTCGCAAAGTCCAAAGAGATAGGCGAACTGGTGCTTGAAAGACTGCGTGGCATCGACGCTATTGCATATATCAGGTTTGCATCAGTCTATGAGGACTTTACAGATATAGCAAGCTTCGTTGCGGTCATCAGCGAGCTTGAACACAAAAGCCCGGTGTCAGCCGGAGCGGAAAAATTGGAGGTAAATGAAAATGAATGAAGTCCTGGAGCAATTCAACGACAAGGCAGCTGAGGAGTCTTTCGGCGACTACGATGCTGCAAACTACAGAATACAGGCGGTGCTTCCCTATCTGCTGCCTTTCCTGTTCTTCCTGCCTATCGTAACAAACAAGGAAGCAGCATTCTGCCGCTTCCACGCAAATCAGCAGCTTGCATTCTTCATTCTCTGCATAGCTGTTACTATCATCTCAAGAATACTTGGAATAATCCCCGTTCTTGGCGGTATTCTGGGCGGACTCCTTGGAGTAGCTGAATTCGTTATGGCAATAATCCTTATGATCGGCGCTTACAACGGCAAGGCATACAGAATTCCTATCCTGGGCAATATGATAAACATATTCTAAGAAACCGGCATCTGGCAGCTTTCGCCGTCATCACTGTATATCAGTGAGGCGACGATGCTGCTGTCGCAGACTATCAGCTCCGCAAGCATTTTCTGACTTCCGGGGCTGTAATTTTTTACGTCATATACGTATAGCTGCGCCTGTTTTCCGGCACACTGGCGCAGATTAAGCCCTTGTTTATCCTGGATACGGACGTATTCCTCATATCCTTCAGAAAAGCTGGAAGGTATGGTTATGTCCTTTACTGCCACCTCCTCAACTTCCCAGCCGTGAGAAGCGAAGTAGTCGAAGCGCTCTGATACGCTTCCGGCAGAGGGTGCAGGTGGAGAAGGCTTCGGCTTTTTTCTTTCAGGAAACAGCGTGATGAGTGCCGCTGCAGAAACGGCAGCGCAGACAAGAATGGTCATGGTCTTACGGGTCATGATATGCTCCTTTTACTGTAATATGTTTTAATATTTGGTGCGGGGGTCATTTTTACAGGAAAATATTTATTCACTCCAGTGCATTTTTATGCACAGGAAAAGAGGTGAAAAATTGTGCGCCTTGACAAATTTATCTCCGAGCGTACCGAACTTACACGAAGCCAGATCAAGACACTTGCCGCTAAGGGAAGGGTCACAGTAAACGGCAGCGTCATCAAAAAGACCGACACCCACATCACCCCGGAAACAGACAGCATAACCGTTGACGGCAGGACTGTTTCAGGGCAGAAATTCCGCTATATATTGCTGAATAAGCCGGAGGGATACGTATGCTCTACCAGCGACCATGACGGCGCTAATGTTATGGGGCTTATACCAGAGGAGCTGCGGACGAAGAATATGTTCCCCGCAGGCAGACTGGATAAGGACTCTACCGGTGCGCTGCTTATTACAGACGACGGTGAACTTGCACATCGTATGCTGTCTCCGAAGTCGCATATTCCCAAGATTTATATTGTGAAACTTGCCAGACCATTTCAAAGTAATTATGTTGACATATTCAAAAATGGTATAATTCTTGGCGACGGAACGCAATGTCTGCCCGCAAGGGTCACAAATGTGGAAAACTGCGATACACTGGCGTTTGCACAGATTCACGAAGGAAAATATCACCAGATAAGGCGAATGTTCGCTTCTGTGGATAACCATGTTGAAAACTTGATGCGAGTCACACTTGGAGGACTGATTCTTCCCGAAAAACTGGGCAGCGGTCAGTTTATGGAATTATTGCACAAAGATGTTGAAAACTTGTTCTCTCCACTGGATTTCGACCGTTTTTGCTGCGATTTTTCCGGCGTTTTTTCGGCATTTCTTATAAACAAATAAATGCAAGTTTGGCAATTTAGCATCTTGAAATATTCTGAAAAGTCTGGTATTATATTATTATAGCTGATACTGTGAGAAAAATTTATCGGCTCTGTCAGCAAAAGAAATTTGAATTGGAGGACTGGATTAAATGGCAGGTTTAACACTTAAAGGCATTTATAAAAAATATCCGGGCGGCGTTGTTGCTGTTACTGATGTAAATTTAGAGATCAGAGATAAGGAATTCATCGTACTCGTAGGACCTTCTGGCTGCGGTAAGTCAACTACACTTCGTATGATCGCAGGTCTGGAGGAGATCTCCGAGGGCGAGCTGTACATCGGCGACCGCCTTGTAAATGATATCGCACCTAAGGACAGAGATATTGCTATGGTTTTCCAGAACTACGCTCTGTATCCTCATATGACTGTATTCGATAACATGGCTTTCGGTCTGAAGCTCCGTAAGGTTCCTAAGGACGAGATCGAGAGAAAGGTTACTGAGGCTGCTAAGATCCTCGACCTTTCACATCTGCTCGACAGAAAGCCTAAGGCTATGTCAGGTGGTCAGCGTCAGAGAGTTGCTCTGGGACGTTGTATCGTTCGTTCACCTAAGGTATTCCTCCTCGACGAGCCTCTGTCCAACCTGGACGCTAAGCTCCGTGCTCAGATGAGAACCGAGATCTCCAAGATCCACAAGAAGCTGGGTACTACATTCATCTACGTAACTCATGACCAGACTGAGGCTATGACAATGGGCGACCGTATCGTTTGTATGAAGGACGGTTTCGTTCAGCAGGTCGATACTCCTCAGAACCTCTACGAGAACCCTGTTAACAAGTTCGTTGCAGGCTTCCTTGGTTCACCTCAGATGAACTTCATCGACGCTGTTCTCAGACAGGAGTACGGTCAGTACATCGTTGAGTTCGGTTCAGAAGATACAAAGAACTCCAGAGGCGTTAAGTACCAGATCATCGTTCCTGAGTCTAAGGTCAACTCCGACCTGGCAAGATACGTTGACAAGGAGATCATTCTCGGTGTTCGTCCTGAGTCTATCCACGATGAAGAAATGTACCTGTCTAACGCTACAACTGGTGTTATTGATGCTTACGTTGAGATCACTGAAATGATGGGTGCTGAGACATACCTCTACCTCCTGTGCGAGGGTAATTCCCTTACCGCAAGAGTTAGCCCCAGAACTACAGCAAGACCTGGCGACGAGATCAAGGTCGCTATCGATCCTAACAGGATCCATATCTTCGATAAGGAAACTGAAAAGGCTATTGTTAACTGATATATTCACTTTTCATATTTATCCTTTCTTTTCTGCTGTCATTGGGCATGGCAGCGGGCAGAACGCCGCAGCTTTTGCTGCGGCTTTTTGCTGAGTAATTACAGGAGTTTATAAATGAATAGCATAAAAAACTACATCGAATCCAAAAAGGACGAAATGACGGCACTTCTGGCACGTCTTGTAGCCGTTCCCAGTGTTCAGGGCGAAGCTGAGGAAGGCTTCCCCTTTGGCAGAAAACCAGCTGAGGCACTCCGGATAATGCTTGAGGCAGCAAATGATGCAGGCTTTATCACCGAGAACGTGGACAACTACGCCGGCAGCGCCGATTTCTCCGAACTTCCCCCAGAACTGGCTATCCTCTCACACCTGGACGTTGTTCCCGCCGGCGACGGCTGGACTACTGATCCCTTCACCCTTCGTGAGGAGGACGGCAGACTTTTCGGCAGAGGTGCGATCGACGATAAAGGCCCTGCTGTTGCGGCACTTTATGCCTTGAAAGCAGTAAAGGAACTGGGTATCCCCCTGAAAAAGGGCGTTCGCCTTATCTTCGGAACTAACGAGGAGAACGGCTCGGCTGATCTGGCGTATTACCGCAGTAAACGCACACTTCCGCCTATGGTCTTTACCCCCGACGGCGACTACCCTGTTATCAACGTGGAAAAGGGTATGCTCCGGGTGTTTTTTTCCGCTGAGTACTCCCCCAACTTCGACGCTGATAACGGCACAGTCCTGGTGGGCGTAAGCGGCGGCACAGTCATAAACGCAGTCCCTGGAAAGTGCGATTTCCAGTATATTTCCGGAAAGGACGATGGTGTACTTGCGTCATTCGGAACAGTTGATGGCACTCCCGCCCACGCCTCCACTCCGGACAAAGGCGAGAACGCCATAACCAAGCTGCTGGGTATGCGTGATGACTGGGAAAGCCCCTTGGTAAGCGGTCTGGCGAAGCTGTTCCCCCACGGCGAAACAGACGGCGCTTCCTGCGGATTAGGCTTTTCCGACGATATTTCCGGAACTATGACAGCGGTACTTTCCCTGCTGAACATGAAGGACGGCAGACTCAGCGGTGCGATAGATATACGCTTCCCTATCGACCGGAGTCTTGACGAGATACGGGAGATAGTCTGCGGAAAACTCACGGCTATCGGCTACACTATCGACAGTGCGGAGGGCGTTGAGGCTCATTGTACTGACGAGAACAGTCCCTTTGTACAGGCGCTTCTGAGCGTGTATGAGGAGGTTACTGGCGACGAGGGCAGATGTATTGCCATAGGCGGCGGAACGTATGTACACGAGATAGAGGGCGGCGTGGCGTTTGGAGCGGAGTTCCCCGGCGAGGAGAACAATATGCACAGCCCGGACGAGTCCATAAAGGTAAGTTCGCTCCTGAAAAACGCCGAACTCATGGCAAATGCAATAGTTCGCCTTTGTACTTAACAAGCTGCGTCAGCTTGACCACAGCCGCTTAGCGAGCGGCGGCGCTTCTCACGTTGACGCTCGCAAGCTCGCTTACCTTGGTAGAAACGGTACTTTGTACGTCGCTCAACCTTATTTGTACTGGTACGAAGTTCTATTTGGGCAATTATGTAAATTTGATGCCCTAAAATTCCCCCAAGAACTATGTACCATTGCAAACCAAGTTGAGCGACGGCAAAATGTGATGTTCTAAAAAGTAAGCGAGCGCAAGCGAGCGACAACGTGAGGGCGGTCGAGCTGACTCAGCTCGGTTGAGCGACGGAAAAATGTGATGTTCTAAAAAGTAAGCAAGCGTAAGCGAGCGACAACGTGAGGGCGATCAAGCTGGCTCCAGCTTGAAAAAATAAATAACTGATAGACGAAATATCAGTTGATAATTGGATATTTAAACAAAAATGATAAAAGTTCACAATTTTTTACGCAAAACCCCTTGTTATAAAATAGATATTGTGATATAATAATTTCATATAGCAAGCATTAGGGAATGGGAAAAAAGTAGATTGAAGGAGATCATATGAAGCTACAGCAATTAGAATACGTTATCACAATTGCTCAGGAGGGCAGTATCACGGCTGCTGCCAAGAAACTTTATCAGGCCCAGCCTAATATCAGTATCGCCCTGAAAGAGCTTGAATCCGAGATCGGTATGCAGATATTCTGGCGTACCCCTAATGGAATGGTGCTTACTCCTGAGGGTGAGGAGTTCCTCGTCCGTTCCAAGGAGATCGTCGAGAGTATGCATAACCTGGAGAGCGATTACGCTAAAAAGGACAACGACGGAGTTATGATAAAGATCGCTGCTCCTCGTTCACCTTACCTGGCTGCTGGTATCGGTATGTGGATCAATACCATCAGCGACAAGGAAAGGCTCAGCGTCCACCTGCTTGAGACACACCCTCACCGTGTAGTCGAGGAGACAAGCAGCGGCAAGGCTGACATCGGTATCATGAGAATACCCGCTACTCAGGCGGCTGTATTTGCAAGCCAGCTGGAAAGCAGAAAGCTGATATGCCGTACTCTCAATGAGTTCAGCATGAAAATTCTCATGAAGGCTGACCACCCGCTGGCTAAGTACACTGACGTTCCTTTTGAGGAACTGAGGAACTACGTCGAGATCGTACACGGCGACGACGAACTTAATACATTCGGCAGAAATTGCATCAATCCGGACTACGATACAGATACCAACCGGAAGCTGGTGTACGTCTACGACAGGGGAAGTAAGATGAGCCTGCTGAATACTATCAAGGGCGCTTATATGTGGATCTCACCGATGCCTAAGCAGGCGATATTCGGTGAAGGCGCAGTTGTAAGAGAATGCTCATTTGCCAAGATAAAAATGAGGGATATGTTGATTTGCAAGAAAAACAGCGAGAATAATAAGCTGATCAAAGACTGCATGGACTACATAACAGTGTTTACTGCAAAAGTTTTTGAGTAAATAAAAAAAGAATGAGAAACTCTTGGGGGAAAGTTTCTCACTCTTTTTTATAAAGGATGAAATTAGAGAATTGCGAAATTAATAATGATGTGAGGCTTACTGTTTTTTGTTTCCCTCACCATCTGAATATATTATAGCACGCTATTCTTTAATTTGCAAATATATAATTTTTATTAGTATATATAGTTTTGTATATCCGAATAGCATTATTATTATCGTTTTATACAATTAGTTATAAGGAGTGTACCATGAGCAAGTTAACTGACCTTACAGAAAATTTCCGCCAGGATCTTGAAGAATTTACTGACGGCTGCCGTGAAAATCAGGAAGCCGGCGGCTGGGACAGCGAAAATAACGGTGATATGGACGATTACTACGTTCATGATCTTATGAGCTGTATGCTCAAGATAATCGGTTCAGACGGTAATATCAGCCGCCGTGAGGCTGAGTTTTTCAACACTTGCTTCGGAACGGAAAATACCGCTCAGGAACTCGACGAGATGTATGACGAAAGTGAAGACATTCTTTCCGGAGAAGATTTCGAGGCGCATCTCCGTGAAGATTTTGATATGCTCAAACGTGTTAATTCCTCTCTTGCAGAATCATACCGTGAACTCTGGCTCTCGTCGTGCGAGATAATGATAGCCAGTGACGGACAGCTTCTCCCCCAGGAGATAGAAGCCGCAAAACACCTTAAAAAGCTTTTCTGATTCTTCTGATGCTTGCTATATCAGACAGCCCAGTGCTGCATTTAAGGACACATCATAGTAATATATTTCCCTCTCTCTGAAAAAACGAACGTTTTAAAGAATTCCCTCTGACATGGTGTCTAAGCACATCATATCAGAGGGAATTTTCGTTTTGGTAAAATGATTCACTTCTTGAAGCTGTCTGCGATGCGGCAGAGATTTGCTTCGCCGGAACTGAGGTAAGTGAATTCGCCGTTATTCAGCTTGACGATAAGATTGGCGTTCTGGTCTATGCCCATAGCCTTGCCGACAATCTGCTTTCCGCCTACCATAGCCGTTATCATATTTCCTGTGAGAAGTTCACGGCGGCGGTAGTCGTTAAGGAACGCCCTTCCCTCGATATTATTCAGGTACTTTTCAAGGCAGTTGAGTATCTGGGCGCACAGTCTGTTGCGGTCGATCTTCAAGCCTGTCTCGTCCTCAATGGAAGATGCACGCTTTTTCAGTTCATCGTCGAAGCTGTCGCCGGTGCTGCGGACATTGATGCCGATACCCACCACAACCATATCCAGCGACTTCATCTCCATATCGAAAGAGGCTTCTGTGAGGATACCGCAGATCTTTTTGCCGTTCATGTAAATATCGTTGACCCATTTTATGCGAACGTCCTGACCGCTGAGAAGTTCGACCGCTTCTGCAACGGCGCAGGCAGCACGGGAGGTTATCATACCCACGTCCTCCAGCCTGAAATCCGGGCGCAGGAGTACGCTCATATAAAGTCCTTTTTCTGATGGTGAAACAAAGCTTCTGCCCAGTCTGCCACGACCCTGGGTCTGGTGGTCAGCAATAACGGTAATACCGTGTTTTGCGCCTTCGGAGGAAAGCGCTTTCGCCTTCAGGTTAGTGGAATCGACCTCGTCAAGAATGACTATTTCCCTGCCGATATAGCGTGTAGAAAGATGTGCGGAAATGACTTCCTTGGAAAGGTGGTTATTATCCTTAGAAAGCCTGTACCCCTTGGCGGTTACTGAATCAATGGAGTATCCGTCGGCTTCGAGGGAACGGACAGCTTTCCATACCGCATTTCTGCTCACATTCAGCTTTTCCGCAAGGAGAGTGCCGGAGAGATAGTTGTCACCTGACTGGATAAGAGCTTTGAGCAGTTCAGTTTTTACCTGCATAAAAAATCTCCTTAACTTTTACCTGACCACACAGACAAGCCGTAGATAATGGCGGTAAATTGGGGGGAAACTGTGGGTACAGGTTTTTTTGATATTATACCATGAAAACTGTTCTTTGTCAATATATGTGTCAATAGTGTCACAAGCCGATGCCAGATCTGTCTCAACAGCGCTGACGCTTGTTCACTATAAAGAAATTGGAGCTTTCTGCTGTTTAGTCTTGCTTTGCGGCAGACATCACAGGGCAACAGCATTTACTTTTTGGGAATTATTTAAGTCGCTCGTTTCTTTTACTAAATTTGTCTGTTTTACGGACGTTCCGCCAAAGGGGGACACCCAAGTGAAAAAAGGGGGAGGAACTAACTAAACCCGACAAAAATCGGCATTTCCTCCCCCTTTTTCCCCTTAGGTTTCCCCCTTTGAAACCCCTTTCCTGAACCCCTTTTTTCCCCACCATTGCCGATTTTTTCCGGCAAGTTTTCCGGATACCCAAGAGAGTGCAGACCCTTACCAGCCTGTCGCCGGAAATAATTCCGGCGCATGGCTTTCTTCGGAAACCGGTAGTTTTCCATTGTATATCAGGAAATGCTTCACAAAAAGTAAATGCTGTTGCCGTGGCAGACATCAAGAAAACAGTTGCCTTTTATAGTGAAATATGGTAAAATGGTATTATCTACAGACAGAAAGAAAGGTGGTATTATGAGCAGTTTCTCTGAGCTTATCAAAAACTTCCACAAGACTCGCTCCTACGTCCGGGATTTCTTTATCTACGGCTATAAAGTTCGCAGCGATTTCAGCCGGAAAAGCAGCCGTACATACGACGACGAAAAACGCCGTGTGGAAAGCTGGCTCGGCGACTATATCTCCTACTCCACCTCAGAACGTGGCAAACAGACCTGTATATGCGTTGACAGCGGTCATATAGCTGAAAATCCACTGTATAACGCCTATTACTCCAAAAGCTTCACCGCTAACGATATCCGCCTCCACTTCTTTATACTCGACATACTCTCCGACAGCTATCAGCTTTCCCTGAAAGAGATATGCAACGCTATCGACCAGAGATTCAACTCAGTATTTGACGTGCAGACTATCCGCCTTAAACTGAAAGAGTATACCGATGAGGGGCTTATCATTGCCAGCAAGTCCGGAAAAACCGCCTACTACCAGCTTTCGACTGATAGGGTAATGGGATTTATGGAGGAATTTGAGGGTCTTCCAGATGCTGTACGTTTTTTCTCTGAGCAGCCGAATTTCGGTATCGTGGGTAATAGCCTCATGCGCTCGGCTGATATGAGCAATGATATATTCCGCATGAAGCATAACTACATAGTCCATACCCTTGAAGATATCCTTCTTCCGGATATTCTCCTGGCTATTGACGAAAAGCGCTATATTACCGCAGAAAGCTTTGGTGTCCACAGCAGCGTGATGCATACAGATATACTCGTCCCCTTTCAGATAATCTCCTCCGTCCGCACCGGCAGACGTTACCTTGCCTGCTGTGATACGAAGTACAAGAACATCTGCACCGTCCGGCTGGGTTTCATAAAGTCGGTAAAGGTAGGCGAGGTATGCGAGAATTTCGATGCCTTGCAGCGAAAGTATCAGCGCTGTCTGAAACGTTGTTACTGCGTATCCATGAGCCGTCCGAAAGGCGTGCAGCCACTTAAACTGGTTATCCGCACCGACCCCGACGAGACTTTTATCCCAGAAAGGATACGCCGTGAGATGCGGCTTTCCACACTGGAAGAACTTGGCGACGGCAGATATCTTCTGACTATCGACTGCGACGACCCTAATGAGGCGATCCCCTGGGTGAAGTCGTTCATCGGCAGGATAGAGTCAATTGAGGGCGGCGAGCCTATAATACTGAACCGTTTTTTCCGTGACATAAAGCGCATGGAGAAGATGTACGGAGGTGAGAGCGAAGAATGAACCTATTCAGCGAGATATACGGCGCTTACTACCGCATAGCTGCAAAGATACTGGAGGAGCGAAGCGTCACTCCGGCGAGAATGAACGAGCTGATAAGGAAGTATGGTTTCCGTGACTCGATACTTTTCCTCCCACCGAAGCTTGACCCACGTTCTGAGGAAAACTGGGGGCTTTTGCAGCTTGAAAACGGCGTGTTCAAGGCAGTAACGCAGAATCCGCCCCCGAAGATAGTAACAGCCCTGCAAAAGCGCTGGCTGAAAGCTATCCTCATCGACCCGAAGATAAGGCTGTTCATGGACGACACCACCATAGCACGCCTTGATAAGCGTCTGGAGGACGTACAGCCACTCTACAGGAGCGAGCATTTCCATGTAGCTGACCGCTTCTCTGACGGCGATAACTACGTTTCTGAAAGCTACAGGAGCGTGTTCCGGACGATAGTCGAAGCCGTCCGGAAACAGCAGTTAATTGACGTTACTTACCGCAGCCGCAAGGGGACTGTCAAGCAGATCATGCTGCTGCCTGTGAAGATAGAGTACTCTCACAAAAACGACAAGTTCCGGCTGTACGCTGTCCGGAAAAAATCCGGCGTGCTGTCTGAGGGCTGCATAGTCAATATTGGCAGGATACTCTCCGCCAATAATACAGGTATAGTTGATGATACCGAAGTATCGCTGAACGAGATACGCAGTTTCCGCCGATGTGACGAGCCGGTGGAGGTACACATAACCTCCGAGCGCAACGCAATGGAGCGATTTCTTATGGAGTTCGCCTCCTATGAGAAACAGACAGAGCTTGACGACGACGGCTGCGGCTGCACTGTCCGAATCTGGTACGACGAAAGCGACGAAGCCGAAATGCTTATCCGCCTCCTCAGCTACGGTGCTGCCCTCGAAGTACTCTCCCCTCCCTCCATGCGCCACGCCGCCGCTGCCCGTGTGCATCGCCAGTACCGGCTTCTTTCTTCCGGCGGGAAAAACTTTTCCTAAAACTCTATGTGGACAGGTTCTCAGATCAAAAAATTACCTGACAAGGCATTGAAAGCGAGTCACGGCGACCTGCTTTCATGATAGCCATGTCAGTTTTTTTTAGCTGAAATCGTGGGGAAAAGTCCGGAGAAAAGCCAGTATTGCCGATGCACGATAGCTATTCACGATAGAAAAATGCCCGTGTATGGGGGTACACGGGCGAAATGAAATAAAGTTAAGAAAGAGGGTAAATAATTAAGGAGGGGGAAAGAAAAAAACTTTTGGAATTGGGTAGATCATTTCCTGATCTGCTTATATTATAGCCTTTATTTCTTTATTTAAACTTAAAATAATGTGAAATTAAGGTGACAATTTGCTGAAATAATGTGAATTTCACGCCTTGTCACGCTGCCGGAACACCGCCGCCGAGAATAGTCCTGCTAAAAGTGCCGCAGATATTCCCCCGGCAGCGGCTTTGAATCCGCCCGTAAACACGCCCAGCAGACCCTCCTCCGTCACTGAGCGCCTCATTCCCTCCGCCAAAAGGTGTCCGAAGCCGGTAAGAGGAACAGCCGCTCCCTCACCGGCAAATTCCGCCAGTGGTGCGTAAAGTCCTACTGCCGAAAGTATCACGCCTGCCACCACATAGCCTGTTAGGATACGTGCGGGGGTGAGTTTCGTGAAGTCGATGAGAAGCTGTCCGGCAGCGCAGAGAAGTCCTCCCACGATAAAAGCCTTGATGATGTCCAGTATTATCATTGAAACCTCCTTATCTCCACCAGATGCGCCACTGAGGGAATAGACTCCCCTTGTTGCAGAGACATAGGCGACATCAGCGCACCAGTTGCGATAAAAAGCAGCCTGTTGAATTTTCCCTCAGCCATTTCCGGCAGGAAGTAGCCGCAGAGTACGCTTGCGCTGCAACCGCATCCAGATCCGCCGCAGTGAACGTCCTGAGCGTCGATATCGTAGAGCATAACTCCGCAGTCGCAGTGGACGGCAGACAGGTCTATCCCCTGTTTATCCATGATCTCAAGGAGCAGGCGGCTGCCCACAAGCCCTAAGTCGCCGGTGATTATCCTGTCGTAGTCGCTGGGGGAAGTGCTTGTTGCAGACAGGTAGCGGAAAATGGTATCAGCCGCCGCAGGAGCCATAGCGCTGCCCATATTTGTAATGTCGGAAATGCCCATATCGGCTATTTTTCCGATGCAGCCGCCGGTTATTGCACAGTTTCCGCCCTCGCCAAGTATAGCAGCTCCGGCAGCGGTAGCAGTCCACTGGGAAGTTGGAGTGCGCTGACCGCCGTAGGAAAGCGGCGCACGGAACTGCCGCTCGGCTGTTGAAAAGTGTGAAGAAGTTACCGCCGCAGCGGTGTTGAAACCTCCGCCGTCCAGGAGCAGGGACGCAATTGCAAGTCCCTCCGCCATAGTTGAGCAAGCGCCGTATATCCCCAGAAACGGCACACCCAGTTCACGCAGACCATAGGTCGAGCCGATGCACTGGTTGATAAGGTCGCCGGAGCAGATAACATCGATATCATCTGCGGTGACGCAGGCTTTCTGAGCCGCAATTCTCACGGCTTCAAGCTGGAACTGGCTTTCAGCCTGTTCCCAGGTCTTGCGCCCGAAGTGGCTGTCTTCAACGATGCGGTCGAAGTGGCTTCCAAGCGCACCTTCGCCCTCCTTAGTGCCAGCGACGGCGGCGAAGCCTTTCAGGAAGGCGGGGTTATTGAGGGAGAAAACTCCCTGGGTCAAAAATTCAGCCATATAACCTCCATAGGTAAGGGCGAGCGAAGTCGCCCGGTTAATTTAAGGCAAAACCGCACAAAGACCGCCTGACGGCTTTGCAGCGCATATACTTGCATATTTTCCGGCATCTTGCACATAAATTTTTTGACATACGTCAGTATGCCTGCAAAATTTCTGCACAATCTGCCGAAAAATCTGACTGCGTATCTGC
>JAGBJO010000057.1 GCA_017934425.1 Ruminococcus sp. | reverse complement strand
CCCCCCCCCCCCCCCAAGAAAGCAGCCGCAAAAGTCAGCGGTGGATCTTTTCGTCGAACTTGTTTTTGCTGCTGGCGGTGGTAACGTCGATGGGGTAGCTGCCGGTGAAGCAGCCCTGACACCAGCCGCAGTCACGCCCGATAAGCTGACCCAGTTTGTCAGTGGGCAGGTAAGCAAGGCTGTCAGCGCCGATAGCTTTCGCTATTTCCTCCGGGGAATGAAGCTTGCTGGCGATGAGGTTTTCCTCGCTGTCGATATCTGTGCCGAAATAGCAGCCGTGGAGGAACGGCGGCGATGATATGCGAACATGGACTTCCTTTGCGCCGGCTTCACGAAGCAGCCGTACTATCCGCTCGCTGGTCGTTCCACGAACGATGGAGTCATCTATCATGACCACACGCTTGCCGTTTACAGTCTCACGGACGGCGTTCAGCTTTATTTTTACCGCATTCTCACGCTGGTGCTGCTGAGGCTGTATAAAGCTTCTGCCAATGTACTTATTCTTGATAAACCCGATACCGTAGGGAATACCGCTTTGCTGAGAGTAACCCAGCGCTGCGTCAAGCCCGGAGTCCGGAACGCCAATGACTATATCCGCATCAGCCGGTGCAGTCTCCGCAAGGATATGACCTGCCCTGACCCTGGCGTGGTGAACTGATACTCCTTCTATCACCGAATCCGGGCGGGCAAAGTAAATGTACTCAAATATACATATATTGCTGCGCTTGCGGACGTGGGTCGCAATGGACTGTATCCCTTCGCTGCTTATGACCACTATCTCCCCCGGCTGAACATCACGAAGGAAATGCGCTCCCACGGTTTCCAGGGCGCAAGTCTCAGATGCCACAATGTACGCACCGTCAGCCGTTACACCGATACTCAGCGGTCGGAATCCGTCCGGATCACGGAACGCTATAAGCTTCGTGGCTGTCATTACTATGCAGGAATACGCACCTTTCAGCCGTGGCATTGCCTTTTCCACTGCCTCCTCGGTGGAACTGCTTGAAAGCCTCTCCTTGACGATAGCGTAGGCGATCGCTTCTGTGTCGGAAGTGCCGTGGAATATTGCACCTTCAAGCTCAAAATCCCGGCGAAGATCAGCAGCATTCACAAGGTTGCCGTTGTGGACAAGCGCAAGATTTCCCTTGATATGGCGTATTACAAGGGGCTGGATATTATTATGGTTCTTGCCGCCGAATGTGGAATACCTGACGTGACCGACTGCCATATTTCCCTTACCAAGGTGCTGAACAGTCTCCTTGTCAAACACCTCGGACACAAGCCCGTCACTTCGTTTGTGGGAGATAACTCCGTCGTCGCAGACCGCTATTCCGCAGCTTTCCTGACCACGGTGCTGGAGTGCATAAAGTCCGAAGCAGGTGCTTGAAGCAACGTCCGCTGTTTTGTTTTCAAAAATACCAAATACTCCACATTCTTCATGAACTGAATCAAACATATTAGAACCACCTGTTAATTATAGATACTGTTCGCCTATCTTCTCGATTATCTCGGAAGCCGCAATGGTTTTCTTCTTGCGGTGCTTCATGGCGTACTGTTCGAGGTAGGAATGTGCTTCCTCCTCGGTCATATTCCTGTACTGCATGAGGGTGAACTTTGCTTTGTCGATAAGTTTTATCTCGTCTATCTTCTTTTCCAGCCGGACTGTCTCCTCGTAAAGACTCCACGTCCGGCGGAGTGCGGTATCAGCAGCCCGGACTATCTGGTAGAGTGTCTGGCGGCTGAAAGGTCGTGATACCACGATTATATCGCTTTTATCAAGCCGCTGGCAGACCTTTTCGTATACCTCCGCCTTGACAAATACCATGCAGCTTGCGGCAGTAGAACTTACCACAGTCTCCGCAAGGTCAATGCCGGATTCGTCGCTGAGTGGTATGCTTATCATAACCATTTCCCAGGATTTGTCGCCGCTTATTATCGTCCTTGCCTGACCTGCACTGTCAGCGGTACGGATATTGCAGCCGAAAGATTCCTTCATGAAATCGGAGATAAGCTGTGCCGCCTTGCTGCTGCTTGAAACTATAAGAACATTCTCCAAGATACACCTCCCTTAAAGGGTGTGGAAATACTTGTTTTCTTCGTAGACAGCCTTGTCATAGGCGGAGTTGTACTCCTTCCACTCCTGTGACTGAATAGCGAGAAGTTCATCAAGGACAGTCTTGGGAACATACCGATTCAGGAACTCTGACTTTTCAGCGATGCTTCCGGCTTCCGCAAGCGTTCTTGGCATTACCTTGTAGTCAGAACGTGAAGGGTCATACTTTTCCGGCAGAGTCAGCTTCTCGCTTATGCCTTCCAGTGAAGCGTATATCATCAGACCAAAAACGAAGTAGGGATTGCAGACGCAGTCCGGCGCACGAAGAACTATAGGTGCATCGCTGCTGGAGTCCTTGTTCAGCTTGATAAGCTGGTCAGCCTCCTCGTCAGACCATACCACATACCTGGGTGCGGAAAATTCTCCCAGACGGCTGTAGGAATTAGCGGTGGTGTTGGTGAATACCGCCATATCACAGATATACTTCATGATACCGGCAGCGGCGCTTTTAAGCTCATCAGCAGTATCAGCGGCAGATGTACTGTCGCCAAAGAAATCGTTATCGTGGAAAAGGTTTATGCCGATGTGCATACCGTTTCCGCAGTCGTCACGGAGAGGTTTCGGCATGAAGCTGGCGTGTACTCCGTGCTGGTCAGCAACGGACTTTACCGCACTTTTGAAGCTGAGGAACGTATCCGCCGCACTGAGGGCAGATGAAGCGTTGAAGTCTATCTCATGCTGACCCTGACCGCTTTCGTGGCGTGAAGAAACCGGGTGGATACCCATTTGTTCCAGTGTCAGGCAAACGTCACGGCGGAAGTTCTCGCCCTTGTCCTCCGGTGCGATGTCGCAGTAGCCGGCGTGGTCGTGGGGAATATGTGTGGCAGCACCGCTTTCGTCGCAGCGGAAAAGTGTGAACTCGCTGGACGTTCCGAACCGGAAGCAGCAGCCGTCCTTGACTGCCTTTTTCATAGCTGTCTTGAGGAAGTACCTGCCGTCGCCCTCGAAGTGAGTGCCGTCGGCGTACTTGATGTAGCAGAACATTCGGATAACTCTGCCGTGCTGGGGTCGCCAGGGCAGTACACGCATAGTCTGCGGATCAGGGAAAAGGAAAAGATCCCTGCCTCCTGCACAGCCAAAACCGCTGAGTTTCTTTCCGGCTATCTTCATTCCACGCTCAAAGACTGCCGACATTTCTGAGGACAGCACGGATATATTTTTGAGCCGTCCGCTGAGGTCGCAGAATGTAAGTTTGACGAACTTTACGTCGTTTTCGTCTATATACTGTAGTATCTCATTTTCCGAGTATATCATATAAAATCCTCTCATAACTATTCGCAATTGTTTAGGACGTGTTGACACTAATCCTAAAGCGCATCTTTTTGGCAGAATTTTACGCATACTGCGTCGATAAAACTTGCCGGGCAACAGCCCGCCTGCATTTTATCTTCTTGTCTGCGTAGAAATTCTGCTCAAAAATCTGCGCATTATTATAGTGTCAACACGCCCTAACACATCACCGGAGGTGATACGATAATTACGCATTACGAATTACGCATTACGCATTATTATTACAGGTTGGTGTAGCCCATAAGGAACTGGTCAACTGCCCTTGCTGCGTCACGTCCCTCTCGGATAGCACGCACTACAAGCGACTGACCGATGTGCATATCACCGGCTGTGAACACCTTTTCAATATTTGTGGAAAATTCGCCCTTTCCGGTCTTGACATTAGTCCTTCCGTCAAGTTCTGCACCAAAGCTTTCAGCCACATAGCTCTGCGCTCCCAGGAATCCGGCTGCAATAAGGCAAAGCTGACAGGGAATAACTTCCTCGCTGCCCTCCTTTTCATGGGGAACAAGTCTGCCGGTATCCGGGTCAGGGGTGAAGTCCAGCTTAACAGTCCTGATGCTGGAAAGTCTGCCCTCGCCGTCTTTGATGAACTCCTTGACGGTGGTGCAGTAACGGCGTGGGTCGCTGCCGAAAACGGCAATAGCTTCCTCCTGACCGTAATCTGTCTTGCAAACTCTTGGGTACTCCGGGAACGGGTTATTTTCAGCACGCTCGTCGGGAAGCTTCGGCATCATTTCAAGCTGAACCACCGATGCACAGCCCTGACGTACTGCCGTTCCAACGCAGTCGTTGCCGGTATCACCGCCGCCGATTATTACCACGTCCCTGCCCTGGGCGCTGATGAAGTTACCGTCAGCAAGTCCGGAGTCAAGCAGGCTTTTCGTTGTGGCTTTCAGGTAGTCAACAGCGAAATGTATGCCGCTTGCGTCACGTCCCGGCGCTTTTATATCACGGGGATTCGACGAACCGCAGGCAAGTACCACCGCATCGAAACTACCCAGGATATCCTCGGCGGAGGTATTGTGACCGATGTCGCAGCCAGTCTCGAACTGCACGCCCTCGGCTTTCATAAGCTCCACACGGCGCAGAACTACCGACTTATCCAGCTTCATATTTGGTATACCATACATGAGAAGTCCGCCGGGACGGTCTGAGCGCTCGAAAACGGTTACGTAGTGACCACGCTTGTTAAGGGTATCTGCTGCTGCAAGACCGGAAGGCCCTGAGCCGATGACCGCAACCTTTCTGCCGCTGCGAACCTTCGGTATCTGAGGGCTGATAAGTCCGGACTGGAAGCCGTACTCAATGATAGCGTTCTCGTTCTCCTTGACAGTAACAGGGCTGTCGTTCACGCCGCAGATGCACGCTTTTTCGCACAGCGCAGGGCATACACGGGAGGTGAACTCCGGGAAGTTATTGGTAAGCAGAAGCCTGCCCAGCGCCTGCTCCTTGTGACCGTGGTAGAGCAGGTCGTTCCATTCGGGGATAAGGTTATTCAGAGGACAGCCGGAGATCATTCCCCGGAGCATTTTGCCGTTCTGACAGAAAGGTACTCCGCAGTCCATGCACCTTGCCGCCTGAGTGCGACGCTCCTCCTCGCTGAGTGGAGTGTGGAACTCGCCGTAACCCTTTATTCTCTCCAGAGGCTCAGCCGCAGAGCAGTCAGTCCTGGAATATTCAAGAAATCCTGTACTTTTTCCCATAACTCATGCCTCCTTCTTATTCAGGTAAAATGCTTCTATCTCAGCCTGCTGGCGGGTCATTCCCTTTTCTTCAAGGGACGTTACCGCCGCCTGTATCTTAGCGTAGTCGTGGGGAACTATCTTCTTGAACTGGGGCAGATACTCGCTGAAATTATCCAGGATACGCTTTGCCTTTGGCGAACCTGTAGCCTCAAAATGCTCCTGGATAAGCTGGCGGAGTTCCTCAGCATCATACTTCGAGGAAACCGTGTCAAGTGACACAAGTGACTTGTTCAGCTTCATGTACAGATCCCTGTCCTCGTCCAGAACATAGGCAATACCGCCGGACATACCTGCGGCGAAGTTCTTGCCGGTGCGTCCCAGGATAACTGCACGTCCGCCGGTCATATACTCGCAGCCGTGGTCGCCTGTACCCTCGCAGACTGCATATGCACCGGAATTGCGCACGCAGAATCGCTCACCAACGATACCGGCAATAAACGCCTTGCCGCTTGTAGCGCCGTAGAGTGCAACGTTTCCGGCGATGATATTTTCCTCAGCCTTGAACGATGCGTTCTCCGGGGCATGGAGTACAAGTTTTCCGCCGGAAAGACCCTTTCCGAAGTAGTCGTTGCTGTCGCCGGTAAGGTCGAGGGTTAGACCTTTCGGGATAAATGCGCCGAAACTCTGTCCGCCGCTGCCTGTACATTTTACTGTGAACGTATCGTCAGCAAGTGCCTGCTCGCCCCATTTTTTAGTGATCTCCGAGCCGAAAAGTGTACCGAAAGAGCGGTCGGTATTGCGAACCTGTGCGGTGATAGTCTTGGGAGACTTCTTTGCCAGAGCGCTTCCCAGCTTCTTCATAAGAACGGTCATATCAGCAGTCTCCTCCAGGCGGAAGTCATAGGCATCAGCCGGGTCGAAGGACTTCTTTTCCACACTATGATTATCGCACAGAATAGCGGAAAAGTCAATATTTCCGCCGCTGGGCTTTCTGAGAAGGTCAGTGCGTCCAACCAATTCATCAACGGTGCGGATACCAAGTTTTGCCATATATTCACGCAGTTCCTGAGCGACGAAATGCATAAAGTTGATGATATACTCAGGCTTGCCGGAAAAACGCTTGCGAAGTTCGGGGTTCTGGGTTGCGATACCCATAGGGCAGGTGTCAAGGTTGCACACTCTCATCATCACGCAGCCCATTGTTACCAGCGGTGCAGTTGCGAATCCGAATTCCTCAGCGCCAAGAAGTGCCGCAACAAGCACATCTCGTCCGGTCATAAGCTTTCCGTCTGTCTCGATAACCACACGGGAGCGCAGACCATTGAGCATAAGTGTCTGGTGAGCCTCAGCAACGCCAAGTTCCCAGGGCAGACCGGCGTTATACACGGAACTTCCGGGAGCAGCGCCAGTTCCGCCGTCGTAGCCTGAAATAAGTACCACCTGAGCGCCTGCCTTTGCAACGCCTGCCGCAACTGTTCCCACGCCTGCTTCTGAAACCAGCTTTACGGAGATACGGGCATCACGGTTAGCGTTTTTCAGGTCATAGATAAGCTGAGCCAGATCCTCGATAGAGTAGATATCGTGGTGAGGAGGGGGCGAAATAAGGCTTACGCCGGGAGTGGAGTGACGGGTCTTTGCGATCCAGGGGTAAACCTTTCCGCCGGGAAGATGTCCACCTTCGCCGGGTTTAGCGCCCTGAGCCATTTTTATCTGAATCTCCTTGGCGGACACAAGGTACTCGCTTGTAACGCCGAAACGTCCGGACGCAACTTGCTTTATAGCGGAACAGCGGTCGGAATTAAGCCTTTCCGGAGACTCGCCGCCCTCGCCTGAATTGGACTTTCCACCGATATGGTTCATAGCCTCCGCCATACATTCATGTGCTTCCTGAGAGATAGAACCGTAGGACATAGCACCGGTCTTGAAGCGGTGGCAGATACTCTCCACGCTCTCAACCTCGTCAATGGAGATACCGCCGTCCTCCGGGAAGTTGAAGTCCAGGAGACTTCTGAGGGTAAGACGGCTGTCCTCACGGCTGACCGCAGCGCTGTACTCCTTGAATACCCCATAGTCGCCGTTTCTGGCAGCCTGCTGGAGAAGGTGGATAGTTTCGGGAGTGTAGAGGTGGTCTTTCTTGCCGCTTCTGAGTTTATGGCTTCCGGAACTTGTGATACCGCTGCTTACGGAAAGTCCCAGTGGGTCGAAAGCCGCGGTGTGGAGTTTCTCGGTGCGGCGGCTTATGTCAGCAAGAGTGATTCCACCGATACGGCTGACAGTTCCGCTGAAATAACGGTCGATGACCTCCTGAGAAATTCCGGCGGCTTCAAAGAGTTTTGAACCCTGGTAGGACTGAATTGTGGAAATACCCATTTTCGATGCTATCTTCACGATACCGTGGAGAACTGCGCTGTTATAGTCGTCCTCGGCGGCATAGAAGTCCTTGTCCAGAAGTCCACGGTCGATAAGGTCACGGATAGTTTCCTGAGCAAGATAGGGGTTGACTGCACAAGCGCCATAGCCTAAAAGTGCAGCGAAGTGGTGAACCTCTCTCGGCTCAGCAGTTTCCAGTATCATCGCAACGGCTGTGCGCTTTCTGGTGGATACAAGATGCTGCTGAAGTGCCGAAACTGCCAGCAGTGATGGAATAGCTGCCCTGTACTCGTCCACGTCCCTGTCGGAGAGGATAAGTATATTCGCACCCTCACGGTATGCCTTGTCAGCGTCGATGAAAAGGCGCTCTATCGCCCTTTCAAGAGTAGTGCCAATGTAGTAGGTCATGGGGATAACGGCAGCTTTCAGACCGTCAGAGTTCAGGTTCTTGATCTTGAGCAGGTCAGTGCTGGTGAGAATGGGGTTGGATATTTTAAGCACATGGCAGTTTTCCGGCTTTTCTTCAAGAATATTGCCGTCCTTGCCGATATACATACTTGTGTCGGTAACGACCTCCTCACGGATAGCGTCAAATGGCGGATTGGTTACCTGAGCGAAAAGCTGGCGGAAGTAACTGAAAAGGGGCGGCATGGTCTGGTCAAGAGGCGGCAGAGGTATATCCGAACCCATTGATATGATAGGTTCTGCGCCGTTTTCAGCCATAGGCAGGATACTGCTGCGTATCTCCTCGAAGCTGTAGCCGAAAGCCTTTTGCAGCTTTTCAAGTTCCTCATGGGAATAGGTCTTTACTGCCTTGTTGGGGATATGCAGGTCATGGAGGCGGACAAGGTTGCTGTCCAGCCATTCGCCGTAAGGCTGTGAGGAAGCGTAGTAGCTTTTCAGTTCATTGTCGTCGATTATCCTGCCTTTTTTCGTGTCAGCAAGGAGCATTTTTCCGGGACGAAGCCTGTCCTTCTTCACTATCATATCCGCCGGAACGTCGATGCAGCCTGTCTCAGAGGAGAGTATCAGGAATCCGTCGGAGGTGATGCAGTAGCGTGAAGGACGCAGACCATTTCTGTCCAGAACAGCGCCCATAACGTCGCCGTCGGAGAAAAGTATGGAAGCAGGGCCGTCCCAGGGTTCCATCATGGTGGCGTAGTACTGGTAGAAATCGTACTTCTCCTTGGAGATATTCCTGTCATTTTTCCAGGGTTCGGGAATGGTTATCATAACCGCCAAAGGAAGCGGCATACCTGACATTACCATGAATTCCAGGGCATTGTCAAGGCGTGCGGAGTCAGAGCCGGAAACCTCGATAGCCGGGAGGATAGTGTTCATATCCTCACCGAAAGCACTGCATTTCATTGACTCCTCACGGGCAAGCATCTTGTCTGCGTTGCCGGTGATAGTATTTATCTCGCCGTTGTGGACGATAAGGCGGTTGGGGTGAGCTTTCTGCCAACTCGGTTGTGTATTTGTGGAGAAACGGCTGTGAACCATAGCAATAGCAGAAGTGAACTCCTCAGATCGCAGGTCACGGTAGAACCCCCTCAGTTCGTTCACCAGGAACATACCCTTGTATACAATAGTCCTGCTGGAAAGTGAGCAAACGTAGGTCTGCTCATTAGCCTGCTCGAAAATACGGCGTGCGATGTAGAGTCTGCGGTCGAAATCAAGACCTCTCTGGCAGTCCTCCGGGCGCTTAACGAATCCCTGCACGATAACTGGCATACTCTCCCGTGCTTTCTGACCAAGTATCTCCGGGTCTGAGGGAACGTCCCTCCAGCCGAGGAGTTCCATGCCACGCTTATTGAGGATAGTCTCGAACATCTTTTTAGCACGGTCACGTCCCAGAATGTCCTGGGGGAAGAAGAACATACCAACGCCGAAGTCGCCGTCCTCACCGATGCTGAAACCAAGCTTTTCAGTCTCAGCCCGGAAAAAGCTGCCGGGTATCTGGGAGAGTATACCTACTCCGTCACCAGTTCTGCCCTGTGCGTCCTTACCTGCACGGTGTTCAAGTTTTTCCACGATAGTCAGAGCATCGTCGATAACACGTCTTGAACGCTTACCGCTGATATTCACAACAGCGCCGATACCGCAGTTATCATGCTCGAAACGAGGGTCGTAAAGCCCCTGCTTAGCGAAAGGAGCTTCAATTCTGTAATTATCCATAAAATCACTTTCCTTCCGGTTACGGAGCCCCATTGATCCGAACCAATAAAAAAAGACGCTCATACAGGCGCAGTATGCCCATATGAACGTCCTTGTTCTGAAAATAATCTTATCACGTTAAAGCTGTGTTGTCAAGTAGGGTTTTGCGACTTTGTAAGAAATGCACAAAATATCAGCACCATTACGGAAAATTCCGCAGCCGCAGACATTTTCCCTGGTATATAATTGTATCTCCGGGTGCAGATGATTCTTTTTCCTATGAACCGCCATGCATTTTGTTTAGTTTATACAAACTTACGAAAATCCCCTTGACAAAGTAAAATCAATGCGCTATAATAGCAACTGTAAACAGCAAAGGCGCTGCGGACAATGTGGTCTGCGGCGCTTTCTCTTTTTCCGGAGGATTCCGGATACATAAGCGCTTATTCCATACACAATGGGGTGTATGATGCCGTTACGGGCATCTGCACCCCATTTTATTTTTGCTGCATTACACTCCAAATCTTTCAGGGAGGTATTTATTATGGATATTCAGACGATCACGCAGCAGGTTACTGAAAGTACCAATGACACAATATTCGGCGTATGGTTCATGATAGCCGTCGCACTCGTTTTCTTCATGCAGGCAGGCTTCGCAATGGTTGAGACAGGCTTCACCCGTGCTAAGAACGCCGGCAATATCATCATGAAAAACCTTATGGACTTCTGTATCGGTACAGTTATGTTCATACTCATCGGCTTCGGTCTGCTCCTTGGTGAGGACGTTTGCGGACTCATCGGCGCACCCGGCTTTGATATCTTTACAAGCTATGCAAACTTCCAGTGGGATCAGTTCATCTTCAACCTGGTTTTCTGCGCCACTACTTCAACTATCGTTTCCGGCGCTATGGCAGAGAGAACAAAGTTCCTGTCCTACTGCGTATACTCCGGAATCATCAGCGCACTTATCTACCCCATTGAGGCTCACTGGATCTGGGGCGGCGGCTGGCTGGCTCAGATGGGCTTCCACGATCTTTCCGGCTCATGTGCTATACACATGGTAGGCGGTATCTGCGCCCTTATCGGTGCTAAGATCGTAGGACCCCGTATCGGCAAATTCGTCAAGACCAAGGACGGCGAGATCAAGGTAAACGCTATCCCCGGTCACAACCTCACTATCGGCGCACTGGGCGTATTTATCCTCTGGTTCGGCTGGTACGGCTTCAACCCGGCTGCCGCTTCAAGTGTTGCACAGCTTGATTCTATCTTCCTGACAACTACAGTTGCCCCCGCAGTCGCAACCGTTACCTGCATGATATTCACCTGGGTAAAGTACGGAAAACCCGACGTTTCCATGTGCCTTAACGCATCTCTTGCAGGACTTGTGGGAATCACCGCAGGCTGCGATGTTATGGACTGTGCAGGTGCAGCTATCGTAGGTATTGTTTCCGGACTGCTGGTATGCTTCGGCGTATGGCTCCTTGACTACAAGCTTCACATCGACGACCCTGTAGGTGCAGTTGCAGTACACATGATGAACGGCATCTGGGGAACTATCGCAACAGGTCTTTTCGCTACAGAAGCCGCTCCCGGATACGCTATACAGCTTGAATCCGGCGGCATCAAGGCTGAGGGTCTTTTCTACGGCGGCGGTTTTGAGCAGCTCGGACTCCAGCTTCTTGGATTTGTCTCAGTAGGCGCATTCGCAGCAGTTACTATAACTATCACATTCCTTATCATAAAGTCTACCCTGGGACTTCGTGCTTCTGAGCAGGAGGAAGTACTGGGTATGGACGTTACAGAGCATGGACTTATCTCCTCTTACGCAGACTTTGCCCCTGCCATGAACGAAGCATCTGTTCTCGGCTACACAAAGGACGACGCAAAGAGCGTTCAGAAGGTGGGTACTCCCGAAGCTATCCCCGTACCTGTTTCAAAGTCTGTACCAGTTGAGAACTACTCCGCACCTGCCGCTGACGGCAGACCTAAGATGACAAAGATAGTCGTCATCTTCAAACAGCAGAAGCTTCAGGACTTCATTCAGGCTATGGAAGCTATCGACATTAAGGGCATAACCGTCACCAACGTGCTTGGCTGCGGTATGCAGAACGGTCAGCGCAACTACTACCGTGGTACAAGCGTGGAAATGAACCTGCTTCCGAAAGTTAAAGCTGAGATCGCAGTATGTGCAGTTCCGGTGGAAAAAGTCATCGACTCTGCAAGAGCTGCTCTTTATACAGGTCACTACGGCGACGGCAAACTGTTCATCTATGATATAGAGAACGTTGTCAAGATCCGCACCGGTGAGGAGGGCTATGACGCTCTGCAAGACCATGAGGAGGAGGCTGCGGCTCAGTAATAGAATGGTTATGCAGGCGGTTTAATAATAATGAAAAAATAATCTCCCTTCCCCATGCCGCCTGCATCTGCCATAACAAAAAAGGAGTATCAAGCAGATGTCAGCAAAGTTCATTTTCGTAACAGGAGGAGTTGTCTCCGGTCTTGGTAAGGGCATTACTGCCGCTTCACTGGGCAGACTTCTCAAACAGAGAGGATACAAGGTCACTATCCAGAAGTTCGACCCGTACATAAACGTTGACCCCGGCACTATGTCTCCATTTCAGCACGGCGAGGTTTTCGTAACCGACGACGGCGCTGAAACCGACCTTGACCTGGGTCACTATGAGAGATTCGTGGACGAAAGCCTTACCGTGAACTCAAACGTCACCACAGGTAAGATATACTGGAACGTCATAACAAAGGAGCGCCGTGGCGACTATCTCGGCGGAACTGTCCAGGTGATCCCCCATATCACCGGCGAGATCAAGAACAAGGTCTACAGCGCAGCCCTTGACGCTGGCGCAGACGTTGTTATCACCGAGATAGGCGGTACAGTAGGCGATATCGAGTCCACTCCCTTTCTGGAAGCTATCCGTCAGGTAGGCATCGAACAGGGCAGAGAAAACGTTTGCTATATCCACGTTACACTCGTTCCCTACATCGCCGGTTCTGAGGAACTGAAGTCAAAGCCGACCCAGCACTCCACTAAGGAACTGCTTTCCATAGGTATCCAGCCGGACGTTATCGTTCTCAGGAGCGAACTGGAAATACCGGAGGATATGCGTGAAAAGATAGCCCTTTTCTGCAATGTCCGCAGCGACGACGTTATACAGAATCTTACTGCTCCCTCACTGTACGAAGTTCCCCTCTGGCTTGAAAAAGAGGGACTTGCTTCAAGGGTTTGTCATCACCTGGGACTGGAAAATAATGAACCCGATCTTACGGAATGGACTGAAATGGTTCGCCGTGCTGAACACGCTCATAAGAAAGTAACTATAGGACTGGTTGGCAAGTATGTTGAACTTCACGACGCTTACCTTTCAGTCGCAGAAGCACTCCGTCACGGCGGTATCGTAAATGATGCGGCTGTTGACATTCGCTGGATAGATTCAGAGGGTATCACCGCAGATAATGCCGCACAGGTACTTGCTGACTGCGCCGGTATAATTGTTCCCGGCGGATTTGGTCACAGGGGCATCGAGGGCATGATAGAAGCCATTCGTTACGCCCGTGAAAGCGGCACTCCCCTTTTTGGTATATGTCTTGGTATGCAAATGGCAGCGGTGGAATTTGCAAGGAACGTCGCCGGACTTGAGGGTGCAGCCTCAGCAGAGTTCGGCGAAACGCCCTACCCGGTTATACACATCATGGACGACCAGAAAAATGTTGAGCAGAAAGGCGGAACGATGCGTCTGGGACTGTACCCCTGCAAGCTTGCTGAGGGAAGTCGCTGCCGTGAGATATACGGCGAGGAACTCATCTATGAGCGCCACCGCCACCGCTACGAATTCAACAACGCACTTCGCAAGACACTGAAAGCTGCCGGTCTTTCCATAGCCGGAACGTCCCCGGACGAGCGCCTTGTGGAGATAATAGAACTTCCGGAACACCCCTGGTTCGTGGGAGTGCAGTTCCACCCGGAGTTCAAGTCACGACCCAATAAACCGCACAAGCTGTTTGCTTCATTTATTAAAGCAGCACTGGATTTTAATGCGTAATTAATGTGTTGCTTTCAGCGATGTGTATTGAATAAGTATAATTAAATAATTCGTGAGCGTAAGCGAACACCACTATTACGAATTACGCATTACGAATTATACTAAGCAGGAGGAATATGATTATGGAAAAGGTAACAGATTATTTCGGCTGTAATGTCTTTGACGACAGAATAATGAAAGCCACTCTCTCCGAAAAGGTATACAAAAGCCTGAAGCGAACTATTGACAGAGGTACTCCCCTGGATATCTCCGTTGCAAACGCCGTGGCTGCCGCTATGAAGGACTGGGCTATCGAAAAGGGCGCTACCCACTATACCCACTGGTTCCAGCCTATGACAGGTGTTACTGCCGAGAAGCACGACAGCTTCATCTCACCTGCCCCTGACGGCAGAGTTATTATGGAGTTCTCCGGCAAGGAACTGGTCAAGGGCGAGCCTGACGCTTCCTCATTCCCCTCCGGCGGACTTCGTGCAACCTTTGAAGCCCGTGGCTATACCGCCTGGGATCCTACTTCCTACGCTTTCATCAAGGACGGCACTCTCTATATCCCCACAGCTTTCTGCTCCTATACCGGCGAGGCTCTGGACAAGAAAGTTCCCCTGCTTCGTTCAATGGACGCTATCAACCGTCAGGCGCTGAGGATACTGCGTCTTTTCGGAAATACCAAAGTTAAGGTCGTCAAAACTTCCGTAGGCCCGGAGCAGGAGTACTTCCTTGTGCCGGCTGAACTGTATGCTCAGCGCAAAGACCTTATCATGAGCGGACGTACTCTTTTCGGCGCTATGCCTCCTAAGGGTCAGGAACTTGAAGACCACTACTTCGGCTCGATCAAGCAGAAAGTCAGCGAGTATATGGCTGACCTGGACAAGGAACTCTGGAAGCTGGGTATCCTCGCTAAGACCAAGCACAACGAGGTAGCCCCCGCTCAGCATGAGCTTGCTCCTATCTACTCCACCACAAATATCGCCGCCGACCATAACCAGCTTACTATGGAAGTAATGCAGAAAACCGCCAAGAAACACGGTCTTGTGTGCCTGCTCCATGAGAAGCCGTTTGCTGGCGTGAATGGCTCCGGTAAGCACAACAACTGGTCACTGTCCACTGACGATGGTGTGAACCTGCTCTCCCCCGGCGAAACTCCCTACGAAAATGCACAGTTCCTGCTGTTCCTGGTGGCAGTTATCAAGGCTGTTGACGACTATCAGGATCTTCTGAGACTGTCCGTAGCTACTGCCGGAAATGACCACCGACTGGGCGCAAACGAAGCTCCCCCCGCTGTTATATCCATATTCCTGGGCGACGAACTTACCGGCGTTCTGGAAGCTATCGAGAAGGATATCCCCTATGGCGGCTACGAAAAGGAGAAAATGCAGCTTGGCGTAGATGTTCTTCCTAAGTTCAGCAAGGACACCACCGACCGCAACCGTACTTCTCCCTTTGCGTTTACCGGAAACAAGTTCGAGTTCCGTATGCTTGGTTCGTCCAACAGTATCTCCTGTGCAAATATCCACCTGAACGGCGCAGTTGCAGAGGTTCTCAAGCAGTTCGCTGACGAACTGGAAAAGGCTGATGATTTCAGCACCGCTCTCCATGACCTTATCCGCCGCACTATCAGCGAGCATAAGCGCATAATCTTCAACGGCAACGGCTACGATGATGCATGGATCGAAGAAGCTGAGCGCAGAGGTCTGCTGAATATGAAGACTACAGCCGACTGTATGCCCAGAATATGCGACAAGAAGAACGTGGATATGCTTACTTCCCACGGTATCTTCACCGAAGCTGAGATCTATTCCCGCCGTGATATCATGCTGGAAAACTATGTCAAGGCTGTCAATATCGAGGCGCTGACCATGATAGATATGGCACGCAAGGAGATAATTCCGGCAGTTGCTAAATTTGCATCTGACACAGCAAAGGGAGTTTCTGTAAAGGCAAGTGTTTCCGGGGCTGAGTGCAAGTACGAAAAGCGCATAATCAGCGAACTTTCCGGACTGGTAGACAAAATGGACGAAGCCACATCTGCACTGGAAGAAGCCGCTGCTGAACTGAAAGGCATCGGCGAGGCAGTTCCGGCATCTGAGTTCGTTCGTGATAATATCCTGCCGAAAATGGACGTTCTCCGCATCGCCGCTGACAAGGCTGAAACTCTTACCGCTGAGGACTACTGGCCGTTCCCCACTTACGACAAACTGCTTTTCGGCGTAAAGTAACAGACAACTTTAACTGAGATACAAAAAAATATCCCCCTGATATGGCATATCAAAAGCAAGTTGAAATGCCCTGTCAGGGGGATTTTTGATCTGAAAGTATTAGGGCGTGTTGACACTAATCCTAAAGCGCATCTTTTTGGCAAAATTTTACGCATACTGCGTCGATAAAACTTGCCGGGCAACAGCCCGCCTGCATTTTATCTTCTTGTCTGCGTAGAAATTCTGCTCAAAAATCTGCGCATTATTATAGTGTCAACACGCCCTAGTAAGCTGATCTGGCAGAAGCCTTTTCAAAAAGTTTCCCGGCTCAAAGCACACCGATACCCTCAAGCAGGAGTTTAGCGCCGATGAGAACCAGGACACTTCCGCCTGCAATCTGTGCTTTCGTTTCGTACTTGTTGCCGAAGCGGTTTCCGATAGCAACACCGATCATACAAACAAACAGTGTGATGATACCGATAACGGCTGACGGATACCAGGGCTGCATCTTCTGGGCAGCAAATACTATACCTACTGCCAGTGCATCGATGCTTGTAGCGACTGCAAGAATGGTAAGTTCCTTGTAGTCAAGCTTATACTCACCGGAAGCGCTTGCCTCAGCGCTTTCCTTTATCGCCTCGATCACCATTTTTCCGCCGATAAACGCCAGCAGAATAAATGCGACCCAATGGCTGTAAGCGCTTATGAACTTCTCAAAGCGGCTGCCGAGGAAGTAGCCAAGCACCGGCATGAGGAACTGGAATCCGCCGAAAAATACCGACGTTACAACAGTTCCCTTGTAGTCCAGCTTTCTCATACTAAGTCCTTTACAGACTGACACTGAAAATGCGTCCATAGCCAGACCCAGCGATATCAAAACAAGTTCTGCAATTCCCATAACTAACTCCTGTAATGCGTTTTTAAATCATATTCGCCGGAACTTGAAATTATGTCAAAGCACATAGGTGAAAATATAATCGTCCATAACGAAACCACTTCCGATGTCAGTAACAACGCTGTCAGTAAGTTCAAAACCGATTTTTTTGTATACCGCAACTGCCCTGTCGTTATGCTTGTTTACGGTGAGATATACTGATTTTTTCCCGGCATTTCTCGCTTCCTGGAACACTCGCTCCAGCATAGTCCTTGCGATGCCCTGCCCTCTTTTGTCTGCACGCAGGTACAGTTTACTGAGGAAGAACCTGTCGTCCTCCTCCGGCTTTACGGCGATATACCCGCAGAGTTCTCCGCCGTCACGGACTGCAAGGTACTGGTAGTTCTGCTTCTCCACCTGATCGCACATTGCCTCAAGGGACTGGAACTTTTCCACCATATAGTCTATCTGCTCCTGGGAAATTATCCCCTGAAAGCACTCATTCCATATCTCCTCTGCAAGTTCGGCAACGGAGCGCAGTTCTGGCAGGTACTTCACTTTAGTTATATCAACTGACATATTTTCACCTCACGAAAAGCAAGCCGCCCGATAAGGACGGCTCATTATATCCGGGAATTATTCCTCGTCGGGCATCTCCCAGTTATGGTAAACGTTCTGAACATCATCGTTATCTTCCAGATGCTCAAGGAGGAGGTTCATCTTCTTGATATGCTCCTCATCGGTAAGAGTTGTATAAGTAGACGGGATCTGCTCGATCTCAGCGGAAAGAACGTTATATCCCTTAGCTGTCAGACCCTCTCTGAGAGCGTGAACCTTCTCAGGAGCGCACTCGATCTCTACAGACTCCTCGCTGATATCGAAATCGTCGCCGCCGCACTCAAATACGTCCTCCATAACAGTATCTTCATCAAGACCTGTATTCTCCAGTATAACGATACCCTTCTTGGTGAACATGAATGATACGCAGCCAGTAGTACCCAGATTTCCGCCGAACTTGTCGAAATAGTGGCGAACATCGCCGGCAGTTCTATTCTTGTTATCGGTAAGGCACTCAACGATAACAGCAACACCGTTAGGGCCATAGCCCTCATATATCATAGTCTCGTAGTTATTCTTATCCTCACCGCCGGCAGCCTTCTTGATAACACGCTCGATGTTGTCGTTAGGCACGTTGTTAGCCTTAGCCTTAGCGATAAGGTCACGAAGCTTGCTGTTGTTATTGGGGTCGGGGCCGCCCTCTCTTACAACGACGGTGATCTCTCTGCCGATCTTGGTAAAAATCTTACCCTTAACAGCATCAGTAGCTTCCTTCTTACGTTTAATGTTATTCCATTTTGAATGTCCTGACATTGGTAAGCACTCCTTTACATATTTTTACTCAGCTGAGTAGTAGTAATTCTCGTCAAGGTCACGACGAAGCTTTTTCTGAGACTTGATCTTTTCGTCACGGTAATCAAGTATTGCTACGATAGCCGCACCAAATACAAATCCGCAGGCAAAGCTGGCAGCAGCAGTCATAACAAGAGTTTTTGTATCATCTTTCATGCCTGTTCCTCCCTGTAATTTATAATAAGTTCATCGGTGATGATCTGAAACAGTTCCAGAAGCCGGGCGTGTTCCCCGGTAAGGTAGAGGTAGCCGAAAAGCGCCTCCACCGCAGTTGCACGGCGATACTGTGCCGCTTCTGCGTGTTTGGGGACGGTATTTCCGGTAGCATTCCTGCCACGTTTAAGGACGGAAAGCTCCTGCTCTGTTACACGTTCAGAAAGCAATTCATATACGTCAGACTGGAATTCCGCACAGACCAGTCTGACCTTAGCAGCATGAAGCTTCGCCGCCGGCATATTCGCCCTACGCAGGAGGTATTCTCTCACCAGGGTATCATAAACGCTGTCCCCTAAAAACGCAAGACTCAGGGGGCTGTAGGTATTTGCTTCACGCTGGCTCAGATAGTCTTTATTCATATTAGTAAACAAAATCGAACTCAAAGCCCTCCAGGTCTACTGTATCGCCCTCCTGGATGCCCATTTCTTCCAGTTTAGCGATAATGCCGCTGTTTATCAGCACACGCTGGAAGTACTGGAGAGATGAATAGTCATCAGGGTCAACAGTACGCATGATAGGCTGCATCCAGGGCGCTTCAACGAAGTAGATGCCGTCCTCGACTGTTACCTCGAACTTCTTGTCAACGCCCAGCATTTCGTCAAGCTCTGCCTGCGGGATAGGCTCAGCCTTGAACTCCCTGATAGGAGGCAGAGTTTCCAGGACTTCGGCAATTTTCATAACAAGTTCCTGAGTGCCCTTAGTTGTAGCGGCGGAGATACAGAAGAAAGGAATACCCTTTTCCTCGATGAAGCTGCGGAATTCCTCAATCTGCTCCTCAGTAGCCATATCCGCCTTATTAGCAGCGACTATCTGCGGACGTTCAGCCAGTTCCGCATTGAACTTGGCAAGCTCAGCGTTGATGATGTTGAAATCGTCCTTGGGGTCACGTCCCTCGATGCCTGAAACGTCCACCACATGAACGATAAGGCGGCATCTTTCAACATGACGCAGGAACTCATGACCCAGACCCACGCCGTCACCAGCGCCCTCGATAAGACCGGGAATATCCGCCATAACAAAGGATTTTTCCTCGCCTGTGCGGACAACTCCCAGAACGGGGGTAAGGGTGGTGAAGTGGTAGTTGGCTATCTTCGGCTTAGCGGCGCTGACAACTGATATAAGGGTGGATTTTCCCACGTTCGGGAAACCTACCAGACCCACGTCAGCCAGCAGTTTCAGTTCAAGAGTTACCTCGAACTCCTCGCCGGGATAACCTGGCTTTGCGAACTTTGGTATCTGTCTTGTAGAGGTAGCGAAATGGACATTGCCCTTTCCGCCGTTTCCGCCTTTAGCGAGGACTTTCGGCTCATCGGTGGACATATCCGCCATGATCCTGCCTGTCTTGGCATCACGGACAACAGTACCTCTGGGAACTTTTACGATAAGTGGCGGAGCGCTTTTGCCGGTGCAGTTACGGGCAGCACCATTCTGACCACGCTCAGCCACATACTTTCTTTTATATCTGAAATCAATGAGGGTCGAGAAATTGTCATCGACCTGAAATACAACGTCGCCGCCTCTGCCGCCGTCACCGCCGTCAGGGCCGCCAGCCGCCACATACTTCTCTCTGTGGAAGGACACAGCACCGTCGCCGCCGTCGCCTGCCTTGATTTTTATTTTTGCCTGATCAACGAACATTTTCCGACCTCCTGGTTTTTCTTAAACAAAAATCCCAAGCCAATGCTCGGGATTTATGCACGTTTTTGTCTGATTACTGCTCAGCGTAAACAGAAACCTTCTTACGGTCACGGCCAAGACGCTCGAACTTTACCTTGCCGCTAACTGTAGCGAACAGAGTATCGTCGGAACCGATGCCTACACCCTCACCGGGGTGGATATGAGTACCTCTCTGGCGAACGAGGATATTGCCAGCCTTTACGAACTGACCATCAGCTCTCTTAACGCCAAGTCTCTTGGACTCAGAATCACGACCGTTCTTTGTAGAACCAACACCCTTCTTGTGGGCGAAGAACTGCATACTGATTTTGATCATAGTTACACCTCCGAAACAGTGATTTCAATTGTACCGGGAAACTCCTCCGCTATGGACTCCAGGTGGAGTCTGAAAGCGTTGATGATACGTTCTGAAGCCTGCGAGGACTTGTCCAGGCGGCAGCTTATTATATCCGTATCCACATCAATATCCGGGTCATTTTTGAAGTCCAGGAGCAGATTCAGAGTAAGCTGAACTGCTGAGGAAACGCTTGCACACACAATATCGTATCCGCTTTCAGCGAAACCTGCATGACCTGAACAGGAAAACCCGGCAGGAGCACCGTTTTTCTCAAAGAATTGTGCTGAGATCATTAAGCCTTGATAGCTTCGATCTTAACCTGTGTGTAGGGCTGTCTGTGACCCTGCTTCTTCTTCTCACCCTTCTTAGGCTTGTAAGTGAAAACAGTGATCTTCTTAGCCTTACCGTTCTTCAGAACCTTAGCTTCAACAGTAGCACCCTCAACATAAGGAGCACCGATCTTAAGACCGTCATCAGCGCCGAGAGCAACGACCTTATCGAAAGAAACTGTAGAATCTGCTTCTACTGCCAGCTTCTCGATGAAAATAACGTCTCCCTCTTTAACCTGATACTGCTTTCCGCCTGTCTCAATAACTGCGTACATTTGCGGCACCTGCCTTTTCAATAAACTCGCTGTTACAGGCGTGCGAGCGCACTTCTATAGCCTGTTTACAAGCGGCAATACTATTTTAACACACCGCCTGACTTTTGTCAAGGGGTTTTTGGAAAAATCCTGCCGAATTTTTGCATTGTACACCAAAAAAGCCCCTCGCTATGCAGCGAAGGGCTTTCAGTTAAATTACCAAACCTTATAGTCAGGGCTGTTTACAGAGTACTGTGTACCTGCAACGTACAGATCCTTGACCTCGTGTCCCTGCTCCTGAGCCTTTTTCAACTCTCTGAAGGCAACGCTGTTGAAAACTATGCGCTGAACGTCCTCTACAGGGGGCTTCTGAGCCAGGTACTCAATGAGGACCTGCTGGAGGTAGAAGTAGCTGCGAAGCTGTGACTTCTTCAGTTCGATCCTCTGATCGTCCTTGAGGAGGAACAGGCTGTCGCCCTCCTGGTAGCCAAGAGTGAGCTTAGCAAGGATCTCAGGGATAAATATTCTGATCTCAGCTGCAAGGTTCTTGTCCTCTGTCAGCTTGTCCAGGTCAGCAGCATAAGCTGTGTACTGCTCGCTGTTCTCGATCTTAGGCATTCTCTCCAGTGACATCTTAGCAGCCTCAACGACCTTTTCCTTCTTGAAAGGACACTGGTCGTCCTCTCTCTGAACGAAGATAGCGTACTGCTTCTCGCTGATAACGTGCTCACTTGCGTCCCAGCCGTCAACATACTCCTTGAAGTACTTGTTCAGTTCGCCGCATACAGAGCCGTTAACTCTTACCTCGATAACTTCCTTCTCCTTGAACTTAGCAAGATAAATTCTTACCCAGTAGTACTTTTTAGAACCGATGTACTTGGGGATCTCGTTCTTGATGAAAGCCAGGAGCATTGTAGGCTGCTTGTCGGTAACGCCAACTCTTACGATAGACTGAGCGTACATATCGAAGTCGTAGTGCTGACCCAGGTAGTTTACAGAAAGCTGAATACCATTCTTCTTCTGCATGGACTGCTCCAGAGGATGCCAAACGCCGCCCATGAACATAGATACAGCCATTTCACAAGCTTCCTCAGTTGTCTTGCCCTGTGCATCAACGGGCTCGATAAGAGCTTCGTCGAAGTCATCGTGAGTGATGATGAAGATGACCTGCATGATCTTGATGCCCTCATGCTCGTCCTGTCTGCCGACCTTTACGTCAATTGTAAAGCCTCTGGGCATGATGATGCAGCCGTCGTAGAGAGTACCGTTGAGTTTCTCGTTAAGCTTAGCCAGAAGCACCTCCTTCACGTCAGAAGCGCTGTTTGTCTCCTTTGAAGCCTCAGGCTCCTCGTTCTGCTGATTGTTCTTCTTTTTGAATAATGCCACTTGAATCGATCTCCTTAAATAAATTTTGTAGCACCGCTTTTTAGCGGTTATATAATACGCCTTTAGCCACCAGCATCATAGCTGATATGTTGCTAATGGCTTATATTAACGTAAATTCCGCAGCTGCCCAGCCGTCCTTGACATTAACGCCCTTTCTGGTGAAGCCGGTCTGCTCGATAGCTGAAAGTACTTCTTCCATGCGCTCCTCGATGATACCTGAAACGATGAGAGTACCGCCCTTTCTGATGTATCTCAGGAAGTGGTCTTTCATAGCGATAAGTACATCTGCAACGATATTTGCGGTAATAACGTCATACTTGCCGTCAATGCGGTCAGCAAGCTTTTCGTCGCTGAGGATATTTCCGAAGTAAGTTGTATACTTCTCAGCGGGGATATTGTTCTTCTGAGCATTTTCCGCAGCAGTAGCCGCAGCGTTTTCCTCAATGTCCACAGCCACAGCGTCCTGAGCGCCCAGAAGCACCGCAGCGATAGAAAGTATACCGCTTCCGCAGCCCATATCCAGGATCTTCTCGCCGCCGTTCACGCAGCCTTCCAGAAGTTCCAGACAAAGCCTTGTGGTATGGTGCTGACCAGTACCGAAGCTTGAAGCCGGGTCGATCTCCAGTATTATCCTGCTGCCGTCGCCGGAATACTCCTCCCAGGAGGGCTTGATGACAAGTTTTTTCCCTATCTCAAGGGGCTTGAAGTACTGTTTCCAGTTATTCGCCCAATCCTCCTCACGGATACTTGAAAGCTCAGCTTCCAGCCTTCCGTACTCGCCGTTAGTATCAGCAGACTTCACCTCAGCCAGCATCGACCTTACAGAAGCCAGCATATCCACGCCCTGATCGTTTCCGGGAAGGTATATGGTAATGCAGGTCTCGCAGTCCGTCAGACCCATAAGGTCTTTGTCGATGTAGTCCCAGTGACCCTCTTTGTTTTCGAGGAATTCCTTGAAGTCCTCAGCGTCCTTGATAACGAAGCCTTTAACTCCGATGTCCATGAGCTTTGCAGTCAGCAGCTCAATGGCAGCAGTTGCGGTAAATATATTTACCTCAGTCCATTCCATAATGGAGATCTCCCTTCTTGTCCCTTTGTGATTATCCGATGAGGTTAAACAGGCTGATAACATCGCCGCTGTCTATGATACCGTCACCGTTTACGTCCGCAGCCTCTTTCTCAGCTGAGAGAAGGCTGCTTATACCGTCGTATTTATGCTCCGGCTGAACGAGGAAATCGTTGAGCAGCGATATGTCAACGAAATTCAGGTAGCCGTCGCCGTTTATATCACCAGCGTGAACATTGCGTTCCGGAGCAAGGGTAAGTGATGAAAGGCTTACCCAGCCGTCGAAGTCGCCGGACAGGATATGTCCGTAACCGTCACGGGTCCTGTTTACTGTGAAAGAATCGCCCTTTCTGAGGGTGATGCTGAGTCTTGAGCCGCCGGGCATGGAGTATACATCTGCGCTCTCAGCGGAGCAATAGTATTCCTTTTCCGGTTCAAGGACAGTCACAGTAAATGTAGTCTCAGTACTTACATAGTCGTTGTAGGCATACAGTTTTATGGTATACTCGCCAGGAGTATAAGGATCATAAGCTGATGTATCCACGCCATAGCTGTTAGCGCCGCCGTTCATAGGCTCAGCCAGCAGACTTGTCTGACCGTTGTACGGGTCAACGAAAGTTACCTGTGCATAACCGCCTGTCAGATCAAGGGGCTCGCCGTACTCGAACTCAGTCTTTACCGGCATTGTGCGGATAAATATGTCGATAGACGGCTCATATGAAGGCTGAGGCGGCTTTGTAGTGATAGTGGGTTCGGTAAAGTGTGCCAGATCAGGCTTGATGCGGCTCTTTACCAGAATATAGTCGAAATCGTTCGTATCAGTACGGTTAACATTGCCGTACTCGTCGTAAAGCTTGATGCTGTCAGAAGCAGGGTCGATCATATAGACTGTATCGCCGATGATGCCCTCGATCATTACCCAGTGGTGGGTATTAGAGTTTACAATAGGCCAGTAGCCGGCGTTCATGAATGACTTCAGCATTGATACCTTAGTACTCCATGAGATATTGCCCCAGTAGCCGGAGTACTTATCCGGTTCCCAGACAACGCTCATTTCCGGAAGCACCTTAGGTATTGAAGCCCATGAAGCAAGTCCTGCCCACTGATTGAAAGCACCTACGCTTTTAAGGTCATTTGCCAGGACTCCGGGGTTGAAATTATCCTCGGTCTTGCAGCCGGTATGAACAGCCAGCATTGCCAGAGAAGTGACCAGGCAGCCGCTTCCACGGACATTTGCCCAGCTATAGCTGCCGAGCATTATATCGCCCCAGCGGTCGTCGTACTGTCGCCATGTGCGGTAGCTTTCAGCGGCATATGAGCGCATAGAGCGTCCGCCCATGCTTCCGGCGATAGCGCATATCATGAGAAGTGCCGCAATAACGGAACTTATGATCCTTGTAGTATTAGTCCTCACCATAGGAAACTACCTCCTCAAATCAATTAACTTTTACCTTTAGCTTTCTGTTTCTCTTTTTTTCTTTTCTGCTCTGCTTTTTGTATTCACGCAGGGCATTGTAAGCGTTTATGTATTCCTCCATTATCTTTTGCTTGTCGTTTTCATCAGGAGCGATATTTCCGTATACTGTCCTGTCGAAGATACGTGCAATATCCTCGATCTGTGCGCCGGAAGTATTCATGACTTTTTCCGCAGCCTCATGGGAAGTGAAGTTCCTGCCTATGCCATAGAGTCTGCACACTCTCTGCATAGCGGCTCTTACTGCCTTTTCGGGGTCACGCTTTGAGTTTATCCTGATGAAGAACATATTTGAAAGACCGGGCCACAGAAGTATCAGGACGAAGCCTGCCATTGCGACAATGAAAAGGTAAAAACCGGTCTTTGACAGCGACATTGTAGTGGAGCGTTTTGTATCTGCATTTGTGTCTGCTACAGTCGGTTCAAAAACGACCCAGCCGTAGCCCTTGATGTAGAGTTCCGGATAGCCGTGGGCATCATTTCCGGTAACGTCGAAGGAACGCAGTCCCTCCTTTGTGACAGCCGGCATGGTAAACCTTGCACCCCAGTAGTCCCTGACTTCTGTATCCTCTGAAAAAGGTGTCTGAGCGTTGTAGCCCTCACAAAATCTTGCAGGGATACCCACTGCTCTTGACATAAGTGTCATAGCAGTAGCATACTCATAGCAAACGCCTGTTTTGGTATTGAACAGGAAGTCGTGAACGTTCTCGCCTGAAGCCTTCACATAGTTCAGGTCATACACAAAGCCGTTATTATAGAAATAGCTTTCAAGTTCCTGAGCCTTTTCAAGCTCAGTGGTACAGTCCTTTGTTATCTCCAGTGCAAGATCACGTATATCGTTATCTCCGCCGTAATCCATCAGGTCTGTAAGGTAGTCATTGTAGTACTTGGAGTTATTTTTTACTACCGTTCTCAGTCTTTGCGTATTATCGTCAAGGTTATTATCTGTAAGCACCTGGACCGCATCATCAAGAAGCTGCTGATAGTCGCCAGCTTTTTCGATAGCGCTGAGAAGTTCACGGTTATCACCGCTGTAGATAAATCCCTCCGGCAGATAGCTGTATTCAAAAGCAGTATTTGCCTCGAAGCTTCCCTCGTCGGTATAGATAGTACCGGCACGCAAAGCATCTATAGGATCAGGGTAAGTGGTAGAATCAAGTGACTGGGCAAAACCCGGAACAGGAGCGGTCTGGGTATTCGGGAACCATATCCATACATGAAGCGGTTGAGGTTCAGGCAAGCGGAAGGAACGTCCGGCGTATTCGGTAAGTCCATACCTTTCAGCAAAATCGCTGTCCAGTTCAGCCGCATAGAGAATTGCATCTCCTACGCACTGATTCATATAGAACTGCACAGGAAAATCGTCCTTGTCACGAGTGCCGTAGTAGCTGTCTATGTCACCTGTTGACCATTTATCTGTTTCAAAATCGTAGAAGGAGAATGTAGAAGTCTTCAGGTGGACTGGGTACTTTGACTGTACAAAGTATACAGTCTCATTGCTCATACGTCCACGGAACTGCTGACCGTCGGCGGTATCCTGGAAAGCGGACAGCATAGCCACCAGCTTATCAGTGAATGCCTCGGCGTTCATGAGTGATTCAAGGTATGTTCTGTTTTCCTCCACTATCGGCTTAGGCACAGCAGTGGATACAACAGCGAATATAACAGCGAATACTCCCACACTCATCCAGAGACGAGGAGTATCGATCAGTTTTACTGTATCATTCTCATTGAGAGAACGGAAGTATACCATGATAAGCAGGTAGCTGATTATCATAAGTATAATGAAGCCAATAGGCATCTTGGCGTATTCCTTACCATATATAAGGAATGGTATCAGGAAGATAACGAAGTTCATCAGTATCCTGTACCGCACTCTTGTGAAGTAGTATATTACCATCATCACAAAGATGCCAAGCATCATGAAAAGCCCCATGTTATAGTATCCGTTGTAGGTAACGGAGTCCTGAGGAGTGAAGAACCACAGTCCCCAGCCGATAGGGTAGCCTTCCTGACCTGCGTCAACGACCTTACCGGCAAGCATCAGCCAGCCAAATGCTGCACCAAGGAACGCCAGCACAGAAAGTATCTTATGACGTGGTGAACTTACAAAGTCCAGGAATCTGAAAAGCACCCAGCCGACTGCAAATGCCAGCAGACCGTATTTGAAAGCGCACTCATATTCTGTCACCTTTTCCCAGAATTTCTGGAAAGCAGTAACAGCAACAATGTTGGACGTTCTGTCACGGTACTGATGCATAATGGTCATGACAACCAGCGAACTGTAAAGGAGGATCGGGTCCAGCAAAGTCCTTATCAGGAAGCTTTTAAGGTTGAATTTATTTGTTAAATTATCTGACATCGCTTATACCTGTTTGAAGTTATTATCGCCGTCAAGATACCACATCGGAATGTCCGTAGGGTTATCCTGTTCGGAAGATGTACCGATAATGCTGATATTATCGACGCTTTCTATTCTGTCAGTCATTGATGAAAGCCCCTCGCCGCAGTCGGTAGTACCGATAACACAGGCGCAAACCTTGCTGTTTGCCTGAGATATAGCTACACGCTTATCCGGGGTGACTTTTACAGCAAGAACTTTCAGAAGAAGCTGTTCAGGGAGCTCCGGGTTATTAACGTCTTCAGAGACAGTCTCTCCGGCGGCGTTATTGTAAAGGAACGTGCATGAGATACCCTGGCGGACGAGTCCGGTGAGAAGTCCGAATACTGCTTTCAGGAGGGCTTCCTCATTCACAACAGCCGCTGAGATGTCCTGACCGCTGCGCCTGAAAAGGTCAAGCACGATAACAGGCTGAACTGACGCAACAGCTTCGTCCAGACGTATCATCAGCTTGTTCTTCTTTGTGGACAGCTTCCAGTTAACACGCTTCATAGGGTCGCCGAGGATATACTCACGGTGTTCATATCCGGGAGAAGTGTTAGCGGAGTAAAGCATAGCAGTGTCATTTTCCTCATCGTTATCGCTTGTCATTACGATATTTGCGATCGCTCTGAAAAGCTGTGAGGAGGACGATGCCTGCGGTATCTCCGGGATAACTCCCACGCTCTGAGGCGGTGGGATAATGTCATTGGCTTTCAGCTTCATGAATCCCAGGAATCCGCATGAGCAGACACTTTCTATCCTTATTTCGCCGTTTCCGCCGGTTTTAGCTTTTACCGGAATCGTGAACTCCTTCTCGTCCTCACCGATAAGGGTGATGCGGTAAGTCTTGTTCACAGGCTCGAAAACCTCGGAAACACCGGGCATTATCTCCACTACAGCCAGCGGAAAAACACCAGTTTTAGCGATCTTTACCTGCACATTAACGGTACTGTCCTTTTTCACATAACCGTCGCAGCTCAGACTTACAGAAATGCGCTTTCTGGCGTATACTGCGAATATCATGGAAATAAGCGGGGCAAAGAATATGAACGAGCATAGTATCACGCCCATTTCGCCGTCAACGTAAAATGTAAAGATATACAGCAGTAAAATGACTGAAAGTGCGGCAAAAATACTCTTCATACGTTATTTTCCCATATTCGGCACGGCTACATTTCCAAGGAGGTCTTTTATGTATTCCTCGCTTGAACCGAACTGGCTCTTGCCCTGAGGCGAGAGAATGATACGGTGAGCAAGCACCGGAACGGCGGTATTCTTAACGTCGTCAGGGGTAACATACTCTCTGTCATAGATGAAAGCGAAAGCCTTTGCAGCCTTGTAAAGTGCGATGCTTCCACGGGGGCTGATACCCAGGGTAACGTTTCTGTCATCACGGGTACTTCCCACAATAGCCACGATATACTCCTTCACCTGATCGGTAACTCTTATCTCACGTACAGCCTGCTGAAGTGCGGTAATATCGTCAACGTGCATAACAGGAGCGTCGATATTTGCGATAGGATTATGTTTTTCGGTACGCTCCAGGATCTTCACTTCCTCAGAAGCGTCCGGGTAGCCCATAGACAGCTTCATGAAGAATCTGTCCATCTGTGCTTCCGGCAGGTGGAAAGTACCGTAAGTCTCAACAGGGTTCTGGGTAGCCAGCACCAGGAAAGGCTGCGGCAGTTTATGGGTAACGCCGTCCAGTGAGATCTGGCGCTCCTCCATAGCTTCCAGAAGGGCAGACTGCACCTTCGGTGAAGCACGGTTTATTTCGTCGGCGAGCATGAAGTTACACATAACAGCGCCGTCCTTGTATATAAATTCGCCTGATTTTGCGTCAAGCATGGTGAATCCGGCAATGTCCGACGGCATAACATCAGGGGTAAGCTGAATTCTGTTGAATTTGCCGCCGATAGACTTTGAAAGTGCAGTAATGAGCTGGGTTTTTCCAACACCAGGAACGTCCTCAAGCAGTACATGACCCTCACAAAGGAGAGCGGCGATGAGTTTGAGTACTGTGTCACTTTTTCCGACGATCACCTTTCCAATAGATTCGGTCAGGAGTTGTATTTTTTGATTCATAAAAAGACCTCATACCTTTATTAATATGGATATAATAATTATACCATATTTTAAAAATTACTGCAATGGTAATATATATAAATATTACACCCCCACTTTTGTAAGTGTTGAACAAAAGCAGGGGTGCATTATTGTTGAAAAATTGAAATTGTTTCTTATACGTACATAGCTGACCGTGGGTCAGGATTCGATAGTATCATAATCTGACTCATCTACGACCTTGCTTGTCTCATCAATGTTGTCAGCGGCATACTGGTCAGCCGTTTCCAGCATTTCCTCTTTGCGAGCCTTCTCAGCAGCAGTTACAGCCTTTGCATCAGCCAGGTACTTCTTTGTGCTTTTTACAGTCTTGATAGCCATTAAAATGCCGAGAGCAAGAACCAGAAGTCCGCCGGCGAGCATAACGAAGCTGCCCTTGCCGACCTCGCCGTAAATGATGCGGTACTCAGCAAAATCTTCCGGAACATAGCCGATAGCACCCAGGTCGTCGATAGCTTCCTGGTAGTAGGTATCGAAATCATCGTCTTTAGCCTGCTTAGCCAGATATCCCTTGAAGTCGATAGCTATTTCGGGATAATCGCCTTCGGCAATAGACTCGTCAGTTAAGTACTCATACCACTTGTCAGCAGCATCGTCAAGCTTTCTGATAAGCATATCATCGCTTGTGGTGAATACCACCAGTGCATCGCCGTTGAAAGTATCACCGACGATGTAGAAATTAGTGGTTGTAGAACCAGTTTTAACGCCGGCAGTCTTGTTGGTTGTTTCCAGGACAGCGAAAGGACCGTAAACGAAGTCGATAGTACCCTCGCACAGTGCGCTCTTGTTGAAATCGCTCACAGGTGCGCTCAGGTTTACTGTATCCCCCTTAATCAGCATGGAACTGCGCTGGAAACCTAAAACAGTCAGTGCTATACCCACAAAAAGCAGCAGTACCACCATTCTAAATCTGAAATTCATAAAAAACCTCCAATAATCATATCAAAAAAACCGCAGCACAGTATCCCATGCTGCGGTCATAAAAAGTGTCTGTAAATTACTTGATCATCTTAGCTACTTCGTCAGCCAGGTTGTCTTCCTTCTTCTCAACACCCTCGCCACGCTCATAGCGGATAACGTCAACGACCTTGATAGAGCCGCCCAGCTTCTTAGCCTCAGCGTCAACATAGCCCTGAACAGTCAGCTTGTCATCCTTAACGAAAGACTGCTCAAGCAGGCAGTTCTCGCTGTAGTACTTGCCAACCTTACCCTCAACGATCTTAACTCTAACCTGCTCAGGCTTGTTAGCCATCTTAGGATCCTCAGCCATCTGAGCCAGCATGATCTCCTTCTCCTTCTCGATGACCTCAGCAGGAACCTGCTCACGGCACAGATAAGGAGCATTCAGAGCAGCAGACTGCATAGCAACGTCCTTACCGATAGCAGCAACCTGGTCAGCAGGAAGGTCTGTATCCAGCTTTACGAGAACGCCGATGCTGCCGCCGTTGTGGATATAAGAAGCGAGAACGCCCTCAAGTCTTACGAAACGACGGATAACGATGTTCTCTCTGATCTTCATACCAGCCAGTTCTGTGAGAGCCTCACCAACTGTACCTGTGCCGTTTGCGATAGCCTCGTTCTTGAGAGCCTCAACATCAGCAGGGTTCTTGTCGATGATTGTCTGAGCAACGTTAGCAACGAAGTTTCTGATATCGTCTGTGTTAGCAGCGAAGTCTGTCTCAGTGTTTACTTCGAGGAGAACGCCGGTATTGCCCTGAACAACAGCAGCAACTACGCCCTCAGCAGCAGCTCTGCCGCTCTTCTTAGCCTGTGTAGCAAGACCTTTTTCTCTCAGGAACTCGATAGCCTTGTCCATATCACCGTCATTAGCTTCGAGAGCCTTTTTACAGTCCATCATACCAACGCCTGTGGACTTCATGAGTTCTTTAATTTCTGCAACGGAAACCTTTCCCATTGTAATTACCTCCTGTAAAAAAATTAATATAAAACGGCTGCCGCCGAACTGACAGCAGCCTTTAAATTTTGATTATTCAGCGTCAGCTGCTTCTTCGGAAACTTCCTCAGTTTCGGGAGCTTCTTCAACGATTTCAGCATCTGCACCCTGTCTGCCTTCGAGGATAGCGTTAGCAACAGTGCCTGCGATAAGCTTTACAGCACGGATAGCGTCATCGTTGCCGGGGATAACGTAGTCAACCTCATCGGGGTCGCAGTTTGTATCAACAATGGCAACAATCGGGATATTGAGCTTCTTAGCCTCAGCAACAGCGATTTTTTCTTTTCTGGGGTCAACGATAAAGAGAACTGCGGGGAGTTTCTTCATGGTCTTGATACCGCCGAGGAATTTTTCGAGTTTTTCGATTTCGAGGTTAAGCTTAACAACTTCCTTTTTGGGGAGGAGAGCGAAAGTACCGTCTTCTTCCATAGCGTGGAGCTGTTCAAGTCTCTTGATTCTTGTCTGGATAGTTTTGAAGTTTGTGAGCATACCGCCGAGCCATCTTGCGTTTACATAGTGTGCGCCTGCACGGGTAGCTTCTTCCTTAACTGAATCGCCAGCCTGTTTTTTAGTACCTACGAAAAGAACTTCGCCGCCCTGAGCGGAGATATCTCTTACGAACATATAGGCATCTTCAAGTTTCTTTACAGTTTTCTGCAAGTCGATGATGTAGATACCGTTTCTTTCTGTGAAGATATAGGGAGCCATTTTGGGGTTCCATCTTCTGGTCTGGTGTCCGAAGTGAACACCTGCTTCGAGAAGCTGTTTCATTGAAACTACTGACATTGTGTAGTCCTCCTTAAAAATTGGTTAATATAGTCCTCCGCACGGTTTGACTTATGGGCAATACTGAAAAGCACACCAACCCATAAAAACCGAACGTGCGAATTGCCTTAATATTGTAACATATTTCCCGTTTATATGTCAAGGATATTTTTCCACAAATATACATATTCCATGTATTTGTTTTTTGTGGATTATACAAAATATCTCCGCAAAAAATGCGGAGATACTGTTTTATTTTTTCTTTTTTGTAAATACAGCCGTACCGCCTGCTACTGCGGCAGCGACTACTGCAACGATAATAATTATTTTTATGGGAAAATTATCACCTGTGGCGGGTGCATCTGCGGCGATTGCCATTAAATCATATAACATTTTATTGTCCTCCTGTATCTTTCTTCGGGTTTCCATAACCCGAATATATTTTATCACAGGAAAAATGATTTGTCAACAAATGCACAAAATTTTCACCAAATAATCAGAAACGGAAATCTCTTTTACCGCCATGTTTGATTTCGTTGAGATATTCAACTGCTCTCTGACGGCGTTTTTCATCGGGAACGTTGAGAATTTCCCTTGCGATAAGTTCCTCGCCTATTTTTTTGGTTTCGGGAGATGCATAGTCCGTAAGAAATTCCTGCAAAGTCATGAGTGCATTGGGGTGACAGCAGTTCTGAATCTGACCGACCTTGCAAAGTGCCATGAATCTGTCACCTGTACGTCCTTCACGGTAGCAGGCTGTACAGAATGACGGGATATAACCGCCTTCCATAAGCCATTTTACGACTTCATCAAGGCTTCTCTGGTCTGAAACGTCAAACTGTTCGGTATCGTGGGGTCTTTCGTCAGCGGAATATCCTGCATAACCTCCGACAGAAGTTCTTGAACCGCCTGAAATCTGGGAAACGCCGAGACCGAGAACTTTATTTCGACATTCTTCGCTTTCTCTTGTGGATATAATCATACCCGTATACGGAACGGCAATTCTTATGCAGGCGATAATTTTAGCGAAAATATCGTCATCAATGCCGTTGTCAAACTGATTCGGGTCAATATCAGATGCCCTTTTAAGTCTGGGAACGCTTATTGTATGAGGTCCTACACCGTGAACAGCTTCGAGGTGTTCAGCGTGCATGAGAAGTCCTGCAAATTCATATCTGTACTTGTCAAGTCCGAAAAGCACACCAAGTCCTACATCATCAATACCGCCTTCCATAGCCCTGTCCATAGCCTCTGTATGGTAGGCATAATTATGTTTCGGACCTGCGGGGTGAAGGGTTTCATAGCTTTCCTTGTGATAAGTTTCCTGAAAAAGAATATAAGTTCCTATACCTGCATCATGGAGTTTTTTATAATTTTCAACGGTAGTTGCAGCGATATTTACATTAACTCGTCTGATTGCACCGTTCTTATGCTTTATGGAATAGATAGTATTGATACATTCGAGGATATATTCAATAGGATTATTCACAGGGTCTTCACCTGCTTCAATTGCAAGTCTCTTGTGACCCATATCCTGTAAGGCTATTACTTCGGCTTTTACTTCTTCCTGAGTTAATTTTTTTCTGGGAATTTCCTTGTTCTGCATATGATAGGGACAGTATACACATTTATTTACACAGTAGTTTGAAAGATAAAGCGGTGCAAACATAACTATTCTGTCGCCGTAGAAAGCTTCTTTTATTTCTCTTGCGAGGGAATATATTTTCTCTGTCATTTCGGGAATATCACAGGCAAGGAGAACGCTTGCCTCACGGTGGGAAAGTCCTGCACATTCAACGCCTCTGCCTGTTTTTTTAGGTTTTGCCTTTTCGAGAATTTCCTCAATGAGTTCCCTGTTGCTTTTATTTTCGTCAGCATATTTCAAAGTTTCAAGAATTTCCTCATCATTTATAAATTCCTCAGCCTTTAAAGATTTTACATCATACATAAATTTTACCTCATTTCTTTGATATGGCAGCCTTTACCGAAACGCCTGATATACGTCCGAGTCTGCCTGTCAGACAGCTTATTTTATCGGGTTCTGCATCGACAGCAACGGAGATTACAGATATGCCCTTTTCCCTGTAAGGAATACCCATTCTTCCGATTATTATGTCTTTATATTCATGCAGTACGCTGTTTACTTCTGTAACGGCTGAAAGTTCATCAACGACTATTGCCGCAACAGCAATTCTTTTTTCGTCCATTTCCACTCTCCTCTGCTTAAATTTTCGGAGACATTTATATTAACTCATAAAAAATCTGCCCACAGACATGGACAGACAGTAAGAGCATTAATATAACCGCAAACCGATAACGGAGAAATCACCCCGCTGCCCGAAAACATTATTTTAAACCTGCCGTCAGACGAATACAATCCGACTGACCGCATTGCTATTATATCATATTTGTGCATTAAAAGTCAAGGAATCCTGAATTATTTTTGTTAGTTTTATATAACTTTT
>JAGBJO010000056.1 GCA_017934425.1 Ruminococcus sp. | reverse complement strand
GCGCATATACTTGCATATTTTCCGGCATCTTGCACATAAATTTTTTGACATACGTCAGTATGCCTGCAAAATTTCTGCACAATCTGCCGAAAAATCTGACTGCGTATCTGCGCCGCAATCTCTGTGCGGTGTTGCCTAAAAAATCCGGAAGCTGTTTCAGGCTTCCGGAAGTTCTTATATAGCGACCTGGGAGTTAAGAAAGTTGTTCTCGAATTCGGATATCTGTATAGGCTTTGAGAAGAAGTAGCCCTGGTATATATTACAGCCGCAGTCGTTAAGGAAACCGATCTGTTCCTTGTCCTCAACGCCCTCGATTATGACTTCCATATCCAGCGACTTGGCAAGGGTGATGATAGATCTAAGTATCACCTTGCTTTTTTCGGCATTATCGGTCTTAGTGAGAAATCCCATATCCACTTTAAGCACGTCAGCTTCGATATCCTTGAGCATATTCAGCGAAGAATAGCCGCTTCCGAAATCGTCGATCTCGATGATGAAACCGTACTCACGCAGCTTGCTGATAAGGCTTCGGCGGCTTACCGGGTCGTTCATGATCGCAGTCTCAGTGATCTCAAGATGCAGGCTGGAAGGCTCTATGCCGTATTTTTCCACCAGCGAGGTGATGACCTCATAAACATCGAGCAGGTAGAAGTCCTTCTGTGAGATATTCACGGAAAGGTACACGTCCTTCATGCCTTCTGAATGCCACTGTTGCAGTTTCTTGCAGGCTTCCTCCCACATATACTTGTCGAGTCGGGAGATAAGACCGGTCTGCTCGAAAATGCCGATGAATTTTCCGGGGAATACCAGACCGTCAACCGGGTGCAGCCACCGGACAAGTGCTTCGCCGCCGCTGACTTTGCCGCTTGAATCTACCTGGGGCTGTATGTATGGGCAGAACTGGCTTGTCTGGAGGGCGTTGTCGAACTCAGCGATGACTTTTTGCTGGGAAACGAAGTTCTCACGCAGGTTTTTCTGGTAGTAAGCCACCATATTCTCATAGCTGTCCTTGATAGTCTGTATAGCCAGATTTGCTCTGTCGCACATTACCGACACACGCAGGCTTCGGTCGGTGATATGGTATATACCCATGTGGATATGCACCTTGAAACCGGCGTTAGCGCTGTGCTGCTCAAAAAATGGGCTTATCTCACTGTATCGTTCAAGGAGTTCTTCCTCGTTCAGACTTTCTGCGGTCATGAGCATAGCGAACCTGTCGCCGGTGATGCGTCCGCAGACAGCGCCTTCTGCCTCGAAAGAGCCGGTTATATCAGCGATAGATTTCAGCAGAGCGTCGCCTGCTTCCACGCCGAAGATATCGTTTATCAGCTTGAAACTCTTAACATCGGTGCATACGATATAGAAGTCCTCGTCTGGCGATTCGTTAAGTATCCGGTGTGCTGTTTCGTAGAAGCAATCCTTGTTGTAAAGTCCGGTAAGCAGGTCATGGGTAGCACGGTAATTTTCTGCATTAAAACGGTTCACATCGTCGGTACGGTCGTGGATAAGGAAGAAGCAGCCGATATACTTCCGTTTAGGGTCGTAGATCTGTTTATACTCGATATTGTAGTAGCGGTTTTCACCGTTAAAGAACACACGGGTATCCCATGTTCCCTCCTGAGCGCCGCTTTTCACCTTGCTGGCGAACCATTCCTTTATCTGAAGCTCGATATTTTCCAGAGAACGGTCAGCCTGACAGTAATTCATTGCGTTCTGGTTTGTGTGGACGATCCTGCCGTCGATGTCGATGCAGATGATACCGTCGTTCATGTTGGCGATCGTATAGAAAAGCAGCCGTTCCATAAGACCACGGGGGACGTATATAACGGAGAAGTAGAAAATGATTATCGCCGCAGCGGAGTAGAGTATCAGCGAATAGTCCACACGCAGCTTCATATACAGGTACATAAGATTAAGGCACTGTATCGGTACTGTAGTACATAAAATGACGGCGTACTTGAACTTGTACGCTCCGGGAGTTTCAGCCATTTTTCTTGCGATATACCCGGCAGCAAGTATAGCCGCAAGGTAAGTGAACACCACATGGAAACTGTAAGCGATGTGCAGACGGCAGAGGTGGTAGAGGTATTTGCCGGATCGGTCATAAAGCGGCTCAACGTCGAAAAGTACATTTGTGAAAATATTAGCGAACGCAAGCGCAGTATCAAGGATCCCAGCGGCGTTTATCAGCCTTTTTTCTCTTTGCGAAATATGGCCCTTTCCGGTGTATCTTCTTGCGAATATCAGCAGCGCAACGATAACCATATCGTTAAGGACGTGGAATATGCTGAACATTATCCTTGCGGAGCGCTCAGTCCGCATAAGCAGACCCACTCCGTAGCAGGAAAGCGTAAGGACAGCAAAAAACATCATCTGCCGAACTGTATCTTCCACAGGGCTTACTGAACTTGACCTTTTACTAAGGCTGAAAATAAGGCAGCCAGTGGTCAGCCCTGTTGCAGCGAACAGCATGATAACGAACCAAATTAACATACTTATCACCCATCTATAAAAAATCTGACTGGAATCAGAATAAGTTTTTGTATACATTTTAAATATATCACATATCCTGTGCAAAGTCAATAAGGTTCACTATAATGTAAGAATTTATTTACATTTCCCCGGAGTTTTTAAAAAATGTAATATATGCACAAATAATTAAGACAGTTTACATCTAAAAATGCCTGTTTGGAGCTTTTGGGAATACTTTCGGCTTGGCTTTGTGGCAACAAATTTGTGCAAGTTGCAAGTAAATGATTTGGAGGTCGGCATTTCGACGAAAATATATTGACAAACGAGGAAAAATGATGTATAATAACGACAGTACAGTTGAACTGTACATAGGTTCAGCAGAACTCCTGCGCTGCTGAGAAACATGATATTCGGTTTATATGGAGGTTAATTATGGACTGGGTAACAATTATACCGATCGCAGTTGCGGTGGTACTTATCATCATCATCTTTGCAATGGGCTACATCAAAGCTCCCCCGGATACAGCATACATTATTTCCGGTCTGAGAAAGAAGATAATAATCGGCAAGGCGAGCATCAGGATACCTTTCTTCGAGCGTGTGGATAAGCTGAAATTACAGCTCATCGCCGTTGATGTAAAGACTTCCAGCGCTGTTCCTACCGCTGACTATATCAATATCAACGTAGACGCTAACGTTAACGTAAAGGTAAGCAGCGACCCCGCTCTTATCAAGCTGGGCGCTGAGAACTTCCTCAACAAGGACACAGCTTACATCGCTAAGGTAGCAAGAGAGGTTCTTGAAGGTAATATGCGTGAGATCGTTGGTCAGATGACACTGGTGGCTATGGTAAATGACCGTAAGGCTTTCGCTGAGAAGGTTCAGGAAAATGCCGCTCCCGACCTTAACAGAATGGGTCTGGAAATAGTATCATTCAACGTTCAGAACTTTACCGACGACCAGAACCTTATCGAGAATCTGGGTATCGACAACGTTACTACTATCCAGAAGAAGGCTGCTATCGCAAGAGCAGAGTCCGAGAAAGAGATCGAGATCGCTAAGGCTAACGCTCAGAAGGAAGCCAATGACGCAAGAGTACAGGCTGAGACTGAGATCGCTAAGAAGAACAACGAACTGGCTATCCGTCAGGCTGAACTGAAAAAAGACGCAGATACACAGCTTGCTGTTGCTGATGCCGCTTACGAGATCCAGCAGGAGGAACAGCGTAAGACTATCGAGATCACAAGAGCTAACGCTAATATCGCTGCATCTGAAAAGGCTGTTGAACTGAAAGCTAAGGAAGCAGAGGTTACTGAGAAGTCACTGGAAGCACAGATCAAGAAAAAGGCTGAAGCAGAGCGCTATAAGGCTCAGCAGGAAGCAGACGCTAAACTCTATGAACTGAAAAAGGAAGCAGAAGCTGACCGTTTCCAGCGTGAGCAGGAAGCAGAAGCTCAGAAGGCTGAGGCAGAGGCTCAGAAATTTGCAAGAATGCAGGAAGCTGAGGGTATTGCTGCCGTAGGTAAGGCTGAGGCGGACGCTATCCGTGCAAAGGGTCTGGCTGAGGCTGAGGGCATCAACGCTAAGGCAGAAGCTATGAAGAAGTACGGCGAAGCTGCTGTACTGGAAATGTATTTCCGTGTACTGCCTGAGGTAGTAAAGAACGCCGCTGCACCTCTTGCAAGTGTTGACAAGATCACAATGTACGGCGACGGCAATTCTACCAAGCTGGTAGGCGACGTTATCAATACCACGACCAAGGTAACAGACGGTCTTACGGAAGCTACAGGCATCGACCTGAGAGCGCTGCTGGCAGGATTCATGGGCGGCAAGATGGCTGAGACAGCATCAGCAATGCCCGTGGACAGCGAGAAGGCTTCTGACGAGGAGACTGATACTTATACTGAGGCTGAGGATTATACCGAAGCTGATACAGACTTCACAGAGTCTACAGACGAAGCATAAACAAAACGGTCAGTCCGGGATCTCCGGGCTGACCGTAATTTTTATATATGGCGTTTTTTGGCGATTTTTTCCTTGTAGAGCGAAAGATCGGCTGACCGGACAAGTTCCTCAAAGTCAGTCTCGTCGCCCATTACCGACAGGAAATATCCCACACTTGCGGAAACGATGTAGTCAAGGGAATGGGTGCTGTTATATTCATCAAGATAGCGGACAATATTCTGCTTGACGACCAGTGGATTATACTCACCGAATATGATAGCCAGCATCTCATCTCCGCCCAGTCTTACCGTCAGAGAATCCGGCGGACAACTGCACGCCAGGGCATTTGCAACAGTCTTGATAGCACTGTCGCCCTCGGCATGACCGAAATTATCGTTGATGTGCTTCAGTCCGTCAAGGTCTGCAAGGATAACGGTCATTGCCATACCATTCCGGGAAGTGCGGCACTTGTCGAATTCGTCCATGAATGCACGGCGGGTATACAGCCCCGTCAGGTGGTCAAGCTGATAGATGTGTGAGATCTGCTCGTTCAGGAAGTGCTGGTAGCGCATAGTTATATATCCGCCGATACCATAGCCCAGATAATTGACTATCTGGGGTATTTTTGTATAGTCCACCATGTTGTACTCCGGGAAACAGAAGCAAAGGTATCCCACAGGCACTTCCATAAAACTTACACTGTTGAAGATAAGAGGATAGCCGGAAGCAACTGCATTTTCAAGACCGGGCATAAGCTGGTCACGGCTGAAAGGCTGGAGAACGAAACGGGGATTGATATTATCGAAGATAAGGAACATCTCGTCGCTGAAACTGTGAGCTGTGCCGAAGTAGTCAGCGGAGTGATTGGTACATTCTTTATTGATAAGGCAGACTGTATTCTTGATAACATCGTTGAACATAAGCGATGCTATCTCCCAGATCTCCTTAGCGGAAAGCATCTTCCCTGTCATCTGAGCCAGGGTCATGTTATCGTCCTGGAAACGGTAGAACCTGTCATTGAACCGCTTCATAACGTCAGCTTCGGACTCGTCAGGACTGTCACAGCATCCGCATGAGCCGTTTATGAGCAGATCCGGGCGGACATATAGTTTCTTTGGTGAGAAACCGTGCTTTGCTATGATGCATATTTCGTCATAGACCATATCTGTAAAGCAGCTTGTGCCGCAGCTTACAGAGGTTATCTTAGGCTTGGAGAAGTTTATCTCGTCGATGCCGTCGAATCCGGTTATGATAACGTCCTCAGGGACTCTGTAGCCGTGTTCCCTGAAAACGGTAAAGGCGTTTATCGCCATGATATCGTTGGCACATATAACAGCGTCGGGAATATTTCCGCTTTCCAGCAGTTTTTCCATGGCATTCCTTGCGGGGACAGCCCAGAAGTCGCCGTAGCTTACTCTGTCATCAGTAAAAGGGATACCATTTTCTTCGATGACTTTCCGGAAAGCTTCCATACGCTCCTCGGAAAAGGCATTTCCTTTGATACCTGCGAGGAAGTGCGGGTTTTTAGCGCCGTGGAATTCCACCACATGGCGAACCATTTTCTCGAAAGCACCCTTGTAGTCAACACATATATTACAGCAGCCATCGTATACGGAGTCCACCATGATGACCGGTACATTGTGTTCCTTTGCACGCATTACCAGTTCATCGGCAATTTTCTTGCTTTTGATCTTCTCATACATGATAACGAGTATATCAGTAACATTGAAGTCAACCAGATCGAAAACCGAGGTCTCTGCCTGTACAGCGTCCTCCTGCCAGTAGAGGTCGGCGGTAATGTCATAAATGAACAGACTCATTCCGCAATCAGAGAGTTTCTGACCAAGCCCCTTTATGAACCTGAAATTCTCAATATCATGTATTCTTGAAATACAAAGGGAAATGATTTTCTTTCCGCAGATCATTATACGATCTTCCTTTCAAAATTATGACGCACTCATATCGTTTAGGCAAAGGCTTGTTATTATTCATCTCTGTAAAGCTTTTTGAAATCTGAGGGAGTGCAGTGTTTTATCTCCTTGAAGATCCTGTTGAAAGTAGTCAGGCTTTTGAATCCGGAGCGCATAGCCACTTCAGTAATAGGGATACTTGGGTCAAGGAGAAGCTGCTCGGCAGCTTTAGTGCGTCTGGCGTTGATGTACTGGAGGTATGACATCTGGTTATACTGCTTGAATATCCTTGAGAAGTGGTACTTACTGTAGCCGGCAACGTCCGCCAGCTGGTCAAGGGAGATATCGTACATATAGTTAGCGTCGATATATTTTAGTACAACGCCGAATTTTTCGCTGTATTCGTCCAGCTTACCGCCGTCACATTCCAGAGCGATGCTTTTTAGCTGGAATTCACGCAGGGCGATGAGCATAAGGATAAGAGTGGAGTAAACCTTCACATCTGCAAGCTCAGAACTTGTATTATACAGGTCGAAAATATCAAGCATAGCCTTTTTGGAGTAGAGGTGAAGTTCCTTGTCCAGTTCAGGCGTAATGATAACAGGCTGAGAAAGACCACGCATAACCGGTTCAAGGGCAGCCACATCACGGAGGACTGCGTTATCGCACTGGAAGATTATCCTCCTTCCGGGCATAGGCGGCATACTATGCAGCTCAGCAGCAGGGACGATTATTATATCATATTCACGCAGGTTGTATTCAGTATCGCCTACGGTTATCTTGTAAGGATTTTTCAGGGGCATGATTATTTCCACAGCGTTATGCCAGTGGATAGGGTAAGCTTCGGTCTGAACATTATCGTAAAGCATTATAGACCGCTGACTATCGTATTCCACAGTCTCATAGTCACCAGAAAGATGCTTTATCATCAAATCACCTCCGAGTAAATATTCACACACCTAAATTATAGCATAATATTTATTAAATGTAAATGGAATATAGCTAACTTTGGCGATTTTCTACAATCACTATATAGTTTTTTTGTGCTTAATAATCAGTATTTTTTGCATTTAAAAGGTATATAGGAGAAAATGTAAAATGATTCAACATTATAGCAATAAAGTGCTAAGAATTTTGCAATATTATTAATAGCAAAAATGCATTGCCCGGAAATATGCGTCATACTGTGCATTACTGTGCAAAAACACTGTTTAAAGGTGGAAGGATTATAGCAAAAAATGATAGGGAAAATTGGAAGTAAGCAAAAATTGACTTGAAGTATTCACAGAAATGTAATAAAATATATACATAAGATGAACGAGGGAGGGAACTCAGAGAAAGGCTCTGAGCCTTGTTCGGAAAGTATATCATTATACAGAGAGGAATGGTACATCTATGAAGAGAAAAAGTATCTTCAAAAAAGTTGTAAGCTGTGCGCTGACTACCATGATGTGCTTCTCCGGTTTCGGGAGCGTGCCTACGATTTCAAGGGCTGCTGATGACGGAGACAGAGGTACACTGGCGAACGGTTACAACTACGAAATGTGGAACCAGAACTATGCCGGCAACATAAGCTATAAGTTCTACGACGACGGTTCTTTCGACTGTAGCTTCTCCCAGATCGACAACGTTCTTTTCCGTACAGGAAAGAAACTGGGAAGCACTAAGAATTATCAGGACTACAATGGCATCTACATCGACTATGATGTTGACTACAAGCCTATGGGTAACTCCTATATGTGCTGCTACGGCTGGACAGAAGAACCTACAGTTGAGTACTACATCGTAGACGGCTGGGGCGACTGGAGACCACCCAATGACAAGACTTCACTGGGTACTGTTAACGTAGACGGCGGCGTTTATGACATCTACAAGACTACAAGATACAACGAGCCTTCTATCCACGGCAACGAGACATTCGATCAGTACTGGAGCGTCCGCAGAGACAGTCTCTCCAGAAACAATACAAACAACCACATCGAAACTACTATCAGCGTTTCCAAACACTTCGAGGCTTGGGAAAAGGCTGGTCTGAAAATGGGTAAGATGTACGAAGTCGCACTGAACGTTGAGGGTTACAGATCCTCCGGTGAGGCTAAGGTACACAAGAACAATCTGGTGTTCGGTGAAGAACCCGGTGTAGTTCCCGAAAAGACAGTTGAACCCGATGCTAACGGCAACTACTTCAAGAGTACTTTCGAGTCCGGTACAGACGACTGGGAAGGCAGAGGCGATGCTAAGATCGCTCTCGACAAGAACGTAAAGTACGACGGAAATTCCGCACTTGCTGTTACAAACAGAACTGATGACTGGCACGGCGCTGCTATCAAGCTCGATACAGCAGCTTTCAAGGCTGGCAATACCTACTCATTCTCAACAGGTGTCCTCCAGAAGAGTGGCAGCGATGCTGCAATGAAGCTCACACTCCAGTATACTGCCGGCGGTGAAGAGCATTATGACGAAGTTGCAGCAGCAACTGCTAAGAACGGCGAGTGGACAAAGCTTGAGAATACAAGTTTCCAGATCCCCTCAGGTGCTACAGGCATGGTTCTTTATGTTGAAGCACCTAAGAGCACGATAGATTTCTGGATCGACAATGCACAGGGTTCTGTAGAAGGCACTAAGGCTTCCGTAGCTACTGGCGGCGGCGAGGCTGGCGAGGTCGTTACAACCGCTTCCACACAGGGCGGTTCACAGACTACTACAACAAAGTCTTCCGGAAATATCGACGTTTCTAACGCTGGTCTGAAAGATTACTTCAGCAGCTACTTCAAGTTCGGTACTGCTGTAAGCGCAAACGAAGTAAGACAGCACCCCGACTTCATCTTAAAGCACTTCAATTCTATCACCTGCGAGAACGAGATGAAGCCTGAGAATATCCTCGACAAGGCTGCTATGCAGTCCTCCGGCAGCAACACAGACGTTGTTATCAATCTTAGCAACGATGCCAAGACTATCCTTGAGTTTGCAGAGAAGAATGGTATCCCCATAAGAGGTCATACATTCGTTTGGTACAGCCAGACTCCTGCATGGTTCTTCAACGAGAATTACTCCGATAACGGCAACCTTGTTTCCAAGGACGTTATGGAAAAGCGTATGGAGAACATGATAAAGAATACTTTCGAGACTATCAAGAAAAATTATCCTAACCTGGATCTCTACGCTTACGACGTTGCTAACGAAGCATTCAAGATCAACGGCGCAGGTCTCAGAGATGCAGGCGAGAACAAGTGGATGGCTATCTACGGCGACGACAGCTTCCTTGTAAGTGCATTCAAGTACGCAAGAAAGTATGCTCCTGCTGGCTGCAAGCTGTTCTACAACGACTTCAACGAGTACGTTGGCGACAAGACAAACGACATCGTTAACCTGGCTAAGAAGCTCAAGGCTGAAAATCTTATCGACGGTATCGGTATGCAGTCTCACCTGGATATCGGCTACCCCAGCGCTTCTACTTACACTCAGGCTCTCAAGGCTTTCGCTGATCTGGGTCTGGAAGTTCACATTACAGAGCTTGACATCACTACAAATGGCAACTATTCCGCACAGGCTGACCTTTACAGAGACGTTGTAAAGGCTGCTATGAATACTCCCGCAGTTACTTCATTGACTGTTTGGGGCACAAACGACGGCATGAGCTGGAGAAAGGAAAGCGATCCTCTCCTGTTCGACAGAAGCTACTCACCCAAGGCTGCTTATGATTCCATAACAGCACTGGTTGACACATCTCTTATCGGCTCTACAACAGCCAATGAGGAGCAGACAACTACAACTGTTACAACTCCTTCCAATGTCGTATACGGCGACGCAGACGGCAATGGTTCTATCTCGATCGCAGACATCGTAATGGTTCTCCAGTACGCTGCTAACAAGCAGAAGTATCCTCTTGACAGCGATGCTCTGGTAAACTGCGATGTAAACCTTGACAACGACGTTAATGCTCAGGACGCATTCCTGATCCAGCAGGCTGACGCAGGTCTTATCCAGCTGCCTGTTGGTGAAAAAAAAAATAACGACGTAAATTCAACTACAACTACAACCACAAGGGCTGCAACAACTACTACAACTACAACTTCATCTAATACCATTTCCAAAGCCAACTTCTTCACCAGCTCATTTGAGCCTGGTGAGGAGGGTTGGACAGCAAGAGGCGGTGTAACCCTTGCTTATGACAGCGATAACTACTACGAAGGCTCTAAGTCCATAAAGGTATCCGGCAGAACAGATACATGGCAGGGCATCGAGTACGCTCTTGACGATTCTTTCGTACCTGGCAACGCTTACAGCTTCAGCGCAGCAGTTCTTCTCGCTTCCGCTGACGAGGCTAAGATCACTCTCCAGTATGAGAATGGCACAGGCAAGACACAGTACGACACCATCGCATCTGCAGACGCTAAGGCAGGCGAGTGGACAAAGCTTGAGAACGTAAGCTACACTATCCCTGAGGGCGCTACAGACCTTGTTGTATACGTTGAGACATCAAACTCTACTACTAATTTCTACGTTGACAGCGCTGCTATAGCTGCAGAGGGCGAAAAGTCAACAGTCGTAACAGGCAAGGGTACAGTTAATCTTCCCGCTGCTCCTGAGATCGACACAAACAAGCCTATGGTTGCTATCTGCTTCGACGACGGCGCAGTTGGTTCAGCTCCTACAGATACTTCCATGAGAATTATCAACGCTATCGCTGACCAGGGATTCCACGCTACATTCTTCTACGTTAGTGACTGGATCACAGGCACAAGCGATGAGAACGAAGTAAAGTACGCTTACAGCAAGGGCATGGAGATCGCTAATCACTCCGCTTCTCACCCTAACCTTACTGAGATCTCTGCAAACCAGGTAAGAGCTGAGTACGATAACTGTGCTGCAAAACTCAGACAGATCATCGGCGCTGAGCCTTCCAAACTTATGAGACTTCCCTACCTGGCTGAAAACCAGACAGTTAGATCTACTCTGTACGATGTTCCCCTTATTACTTGCAGCATCGATACAGCTGACTGGAACAAGGCTACTAAGGACCAGATCGTAAACAAGATCAAGGGCGCTATGAACGATGGTTCTCTCAAGAACGCTATCGTTCTCTGCCACGAGACTTACGATTCAACCGCTTCCGCTATCGAGGAACTTGCTCCTTACCTGAAGGACAACGGCTGGCAGATCGTTACCGTTTCCGAAATGTTCGAGGCTAACGGCAAGACTCTCCAGGGCGGTCAGGTCTACAGAAGCGCTAACTAATTCAAGCTATCATCACACATTCTGATTATCCCCAATTTCCCTGAAAAAACAGTCGGTAACCCCGGCTGTTTTTTCTTTCCGCTTGGTTTGTGGGGCTAAGGGGAGTCTTGCGGCTGTCCACTGGGAGGAAACCTTTCTGAAGAAAGGTTCTCCTCCCAGACCCTCTTTCCAAAGACTTTTAGCTTAAAAATTCCCCCTGATATGGCGAACCTACACTTGCAAGAACCTGTAGTCTTTCGTCCGCCATATCAGGGGGAATTTTTTAATTTAGAAGTTTTAGGAAGGGGGCTTGGGGGATAACCCTTTTTCAAAAGGGTTTCCCCCAACGAATAGCCGCAAGACTTCCCTAAGCCCCATAAGCTCAAGAGGCAAGACCAGAGCTGCGGAGTTCGGTGGCGAGGAGAGGGAGGTCTTCGGAGTCGAGTTCGTCGGCGATGTGGTCTTTTACGGGGGCGAGGTCTGAGAGGTACAGATAGCCTTTCAGGAGCAGCGCCAGGCAGAGGGTGCTGGAGAAACCGCTTTCGATGAGGGTATCGCCCTTGTGACGGTTATGGAGGATAAGGTCAACAGCCTGTGCGGTAAGTTCCTTAACGTCGTAGGAATCCAGCTTTACTCTGTGCGGCCGCACGCTGTCGTTATAGACGATACCGAACCAAGATCCGGCGGTATTTCGCATATTGAGTATCTGACCACGGACGATGGGGTCGCACTTAGCGGTGGAATCGCACATAACATTATAGGGGAAAGCGTTAAGTTCGCCAACGGTATCTATTCCCATGTCTTTCAGGAAATCTACAGCTTCCTTGGAGATAGGCAGTTCAGTAACGCTGAAATCCCTATCTATTTTCAGGCGTATCTGGATACCTGTGCCTGAGATATCGAAGATCTTTTTCAGGAAAGCGGTATTATATGGGCTGCCGTTTTTAAGGTAAGCGGAGACTTCCCGGAAAAGTTCAGAGCGGATAAACTCCTCGCAGGTGGTGCGGCTTCGGCTGTAGCGGATCTGTTCGGTCAGTTCAGACTCCTCCCCGGAAAGCTGCCAGCCCTTTTCGCCGGAGTAGGTGTAGCTTACGAAATAGCGGCGGCGGTTGGAAGCGTCGGTTACCTTGAAAATAACAGTATCCATATCCTTAGGTTTGATAGGTTTATTGCCGTCACCGATGCTTACAACGGTAAAGCTGGGGTTATGGGGGAGTATACAGTTAAGATCGCTGAGTTCGGTCGATACTTTAGTAGCGATAGTATTATTTTCGTCACGCAGGTACTTGAAGCCTGCTTCCTTTATCCAGGCAGGTGATTGAGTGTTGTTGATAAGAGTAAATGTGAAGGAATTCTTTCCGTCTTTCATATCTATAGACAGTGATTTGCCTTTCAAAATAACAGACCCCTTTCATAAATTCAGGTGATTCGCTGACCCGGATAAAGCGTAAAAAGTATTACTTATTTTCGGTCGGGAAAGCGTCGATGACACCGGCTTCATACTGCTGTATCAGGAAAGCATCAGAAGCGGTAACATCATTGTCGCCGTCCACGTCAGCGAGATTTTCGTCGATAGAGTACTTCTCTTTATTTGCAACGTGCTGCAAAACGGAAACGATGTCGGATATAGTAACGTCACCTGAGTGGTCAACATCGCCGGGCTTGTAAGCCGGGAGATCGCCCATAGTCAGGTAAACGTTCTGGTACATTGTATCAGCCCACAGCTGACGCATAGCTTCGTAGCCTTCGGAATTCGGGTGAACGCCGTCGCCGCTGAGGTATTCGGTGTGTTCGGTGAGGTAAGCGTCCAGGTCAGGACCGTGGACGAGTTTACTGCCATACTCCTCCCAGAGTTTTTCAACAGCAGCGTTATACGCAGGCAGATTATCGAGTACACCTGGTTCTTCTGCGTGTGGGATTTTCGGAAGCACCGGAACTTTTCCAGCATCAAGCACAGCGTCGATCATGTACTTTGTATTCTCGTAGTACTTTTCAGCACCGGTCTGGTTTCCCCAAGCGTCGTTAGTGCCGTATGCAATGCTTACGAAGTGGGCATTACAGGTAGAGAGCCAGCGGTCGATATTGTTTCTGCCGTCGGTACTTGTTATACCGCCGATGCCGCCGTTTTCCTGAACGGGGAAGAAGCGGTCGTCGTGGCGGGTTATGTATGTAGCGAAGCCGGTGCCGTAGCAGTTATTCATACCGCCGGCGGTAATGGAGTCGCCCAGGAACAGCCAGCTGTCGGAAACGCCGTAAGCAGCAGAATGGATATCGAAATTGATACTTGCGTTCTTGCCTTCCTGGTCGTCAGCTTTCTGGATATTTATGCGGATCCAGTTGTAGCCGGACATATCAACTATATGCTGACGGGAACTGAGGGTATTCCCGGTAACGGTGTCAGTAACTTCCCAGCCGGATTCGGGGTAAGTGCCGCCGGGGGCTTTGTTAACCTCGATAGTATAGTCGGAAGGTTCCATATTGCGGTTGACATAGTTGCCTATATTATCGTAAGCGGAGGTGTTGTACCATACAGCGATAACAGTTGACTTCTGGTTATCCGGCACGCCTGAGAGGTCATAAGCCAGGTAGTCGGGAGAGGTGGACTGCCAGAAGGAGAAGTAGTGTTCATCGTTTCCGGCAGAGGGATTGGAAGATGAACCGGAGTAAGCCGGGACATTGCGGCTTATAACGGGGTTAGGCGAGACCTCAGCAGAGGAAATGAGGCTGCTTGCCTGGAAAATAGTGAGTACAGCAGCTAAAGCAGCTGTAAATTTTTTGAATGATCTCATTGTTATCAACTCCTTTAGTGAAAACCTATTATAATACTATTATATCACAGTTCCGCATTATTGGCAAGAGGGAACGGCAGGGCAATCACGGCAACAGCATTTACTTTCCGTGAAACATTTTCCGCCATACAAGAAAACTGCCGTCAGCCGTAGAAATGTGGACGACGGACAAACAAGCCGGCGAGAGAAAGCGTGCTATTTCGACAGATAAATTCCAGAAAACGGTG
>JAGBJO010000055.1 GCA_017934425.1 Ruminococcus sp. | reverse complement strand
TTTTTATTATATCACATTCAGTTCAGTTTGTCAAGTACTTTTTTTCAAGTTTTTTGAAAAACTTTTCTGCTGTGACCGCCAGTCCTTTCAGACCAGCCTCTCTATTATATCACTTTCAAGTCTTTTTGTCAAGTACTTTTTTAAGTTTTTTCAAAATTTCTTTCCAGTGACTCGTCACACGCTTTCCGTGCAACTTTTATATTATATCACTTATCGGTCGTTTTGTCAAGTACTTTTTTCAAAAATCAAAAATTTCTGCAAACTTAACTTTCCGAAGTCCAAAAACATTTCCGATTTCTTTCTCTGTACTCGACCTCTCGTCCGACAGCTTTATTATTATATCACCATTTCTCTTAATTGTCAAGCAAAAGATGCGGTGTGGAAAACTGCTTTTATTGTCAATTTAAACCAACTTCATTCCGCAAAAAAATGCACAGTCCAACGGACTGTGCATCATAGGCTCAATTAAAGACCAAAATTACTCATATCGGCAGCCTTTACTCCAACCTGCCTAATTGCCTCAACGGTGTCCTTATCAGTTTCTTCCTCGATCTTATCTGTATTCTTAGGATATGCGCCTATGTAAGAATCAGTTTCAAAACGTGCGGAAACAACAGACTGAACGATATAGTTGCTGATATAGATCTTGTATACTTCCTGATCCTCAATGATCTTATATACAGCCTTTCCGAACTTTGCATCGCCGTCTGCATCAGCATCGCTTGTGCCGTCGTCTAAGCACCTGTAGCCGCTATTGCCGTCCCAGTAAAAATAGAAATCGCCTGTTCCCATATACCTTGTAGCAGGGTCCTTGGTACGCTCATAGTCCTTGAATTCTGTAGCAGCAGTCTGAGCAGCTGTGAATACAGTTTTAGCTTTTCCGTTTTGAGTTCTGACCCTTGCTCTTGCGAGAAAATAGCCCCAAGTAGGTATCATTACAGCAGCAAGAATACCGATTATCGCAAGAACGATGATCAATTCCATAAGGGTAAAACCTTTTTTGGATCTCATACGAATTCCCTCCTTTATAACTAATTACCTATATTATAGCAGTTTATTCACAATTTGTCAATAAAAAGTCGTTGATTTATGTTACAAAAATTCAATACCTTTATTGTGAATTTAGCTAAGAAGGTCTATAGCTTTTTTCAGCTGGGTATCCTTATCTGTTCCAATAAGTTCTTCGTCCATTTCAACAACCACATCAGGGGTTATTCCAACGCCGTTCCAGCACTCCATATCGCCTACTGTCATATAGCCCACCGTATAGCGCAAAGTGCCACCGGATTCCAGCTTCACATTCTGCTGAAACACGCCCTTTCCGCCAGTCTGAGTGCCTACAAGAACAGTATCGCTGTAATATTCTTTCATTATAGCAGCCTGTATTTCTGCCGAGCTCATAGTTTTATCATTTACCAGTATGACCACCTTGGTTGTAAGCAGATAATCCTGCTCCGGAGTAGTAACAGTTCTGTCTTCGATCTTTTCGCCATGCAAAACAACCGAACCATTGCGGCAGAAATAGCCGCACATATCAACGGCATTTTCAACTATGCCGCCTCCATTATTTCTTAAATCGATGATAATGCCCTTGCAGTCAAGCATATTACTAACTGCGTCTCTAAACTCATCATTCGCAAAATTCTCGTAGTCCTTGACCTTTATGTAGCCGATGTCATCGTTAATGAAACTCTGCTCAACATCATAGATGTAACAATTGTCACGCTTGAATACAATGTCCATTTTTTCGCCGTTACGGTCAATGGTAAGTTCAACTGTCGTATCCTTTTTGCCAAGCAGTTTATTAGCGATATGCTCGTAGCCTGTGGCTGCTACATCGTTTCCAGTGATCATGGTTATTTTGTCGCCGGTACGTATTCCGGAGTTATAGGCAGCAAGTCCTTCCTCCACATTGGTAACAAGAATGTTCCCGTCGTCTGCGATGTCGATAGAAAAGCCGCTTGCAAGTGCTGTGCCGGAAGTATTCACATAGTTGGTCATATTTTCTGTCTCACTATCCTGTTTGATCCAGTGACTCCACTTATCCAATCCGCCGCTGATAAATCCGTCAACAGCCTTATCATAGTCCATTGTACCAGATGCCTCCCTGGCGATTACCTCGTCAGCTTCTACGAGCCTTGAAATGTATTCGTTATCACTTCCGCCTTTCTTCGACGACATACCAAAATACACTCCTGAGCCAGCCACCAGAGCGCCCAGAATAAAGCTGATAACGATATTTGTTTTTTCTTCTTTTTTCATAATTCACCAAAAATAAAGCCTCCCTCGAAATGAGAGAGGCTTTTCTTATTTTGCTTAATAACTTATCAATTACTTCTTGTAGATTGAGTAAGCCTTATCGAGTGCTGCAGAACAAGCGTCCTTGTAGCTCTCATAGTTCTCAGATGTAACAACGCCTGAAGGATATGTGCCTGTGTAAGTAGAGTCAACGCAAACAGCCAGTGCTACGCAAGAGCCGCCCTCGATCTTAGCCTGAGTCTCGCCCTTAACCTTCTTGATGTCAGCGAAGAAGTTCTTAATCTTGTTTGTGAGCTTCGTATCGCCATCAGCTCCAAGAGCAGTAGACGTTGCAGCTGATGTAGCAGATCCGCCAGAAATTGTGATCTTTGTAAGCGCACCAATATCAACGCCCTCTTCGTCAAGCTCTGTCAGAGCTGAGTTGATAGCCTTGTAGATGGAAGAAGCTGTGCTGTTAGCGGAGCTGATCTTCGACTTTCTTACGTAGCCGAGCATTGAGGGAACGAGGATTGCTGCGAGAACACCGATGATAGCGATAACAACGATGAGCTCAATAAGGGTAAAGCCTTTCTTTGTAGTTTTCATAACGAAAACCTCCTTTATAAATTTTTGCGCTGTGCGCATTTTGTAGGGGTTTGGGTGCTTATCCGTCCCGCCCCAAATTTTCGGGATAGGATTCTTTTGTAGCTCCCTTTCCCTTCCTGTGATTATAGTATACCACGTCATTCACAAAATGTCAATAGTTTCTTGAACATTTTTTCATTAAAATGCGAGATTTTACATCGAAACGGTGTTTAGCCGTTTTTTTGAGGGTGTTTCCGTCAATATGCACAACATTCTGTGAACTTCTTAAATCATTTAACATCATTTCGGTAATTTCATGCTCTTTCCCAATATAAAAGGGCGGTTCAAGCCCGCCCTTTGTTCATATTCTGTTCAAATTATTATGAATAAACTATGCAAATGATCACTGTACTGATATATTCATACCGCCGGAAGGTGTGCCGCCCATCTGGCTCAGGAAGCGGTAGAATTCCTGCTTATCCTGGCACTTCTCAAGCGCATCTACCTCGTTGATAACGTTCTTTGCAACTAATCTTGCAAGCTCCTGGTCCAGAGACATCATGCCCTGCTGCTTACCGGTCTGGATTGCTGACTGGATAAGGTGGATCTTGTTATCACGGATCATAGCTGAAATAGCATCGGTTACGTTCAGGATCTCCATGCAGGCGATACGTCCTGTACCGTCCTTCTTGGGGATAAGGGTCTGTGAGATAACGCCTACCAGGTTGTTAGCAAGCTGAGTTCTGATCTGCTGCTGCTGATGCTCAGGGTAAACGTCGATGATACGGTTGATAGTATCAGCTGCGGAAGTTGTATGAAGTGTAGACATAACAAGGTGTCCGGTCTCGGCAGCGGTTACAGCAGCCTGGATAGTCTCAAAGTCACGCATTTCTCCTACGAGGATAACATCGGGGTCCTCACGGAGTGCAGCTCTGAGGGCGAGAGCGAATGAGGGAACGTCGTCACCGATCTCTCTCTGGTTTACCATACATCTCTTATGCTCGTGAACGTACTCGATAGGATCCTCAACGGTAATAACGTGTGCAGATCTGTTCAGGTTAACGAAGTCGATCATACCTGCCAGGGTTGTAGACTTACCAGAACCGGTAGGGCCAGTTACGAGAACAAGTCCACGGGGACGCATAGCGAAGTCTGACAGGATCGGAGGAAGCATAAGATCCTCAAGTGTAGGGATATCATTACGCAGAAGACGGATAGCGATAGCAGGCTTACCCTTCTGGAAGTAAACGTTTACACGGTGACGGTAGCCGGACTTTGTCTGGAAAGAGAAGTCGGTATCGATATGGTTGTTAACGCTTGTCTGCTGCTGTTCGTTGGTCATCTGGTTTACGATATCCAGTATCTCCTCCTCGTCCATTTCAGGGTACTGTGAGCGCATTGTGCGGAGAGTACCGTTAAGGCGTACAACAGGAGCGATAGCATTAGTGAAGTGAAGGTCAGAACAGCCGAGGAGACGAACCTCATCGAGTATTCTGTGGATATTGATTAAGCCCATGGTTTTTTCCTCCTATTAAAGAATGTATATATTATACAGTAAATGTAGTTCTTACCAGCTCGTCGATAGAAGTCTGACCAGCCTGTACCAGCTCAGAAGCGTTATCACGGAGGAGCTTTGTACCGTTAGCCTTAGCAGCCTTTTCGATATCCTCCTTGCCACCGCCGGCAGCGATGATCTGGGATACCTTAGCAGTACAGTGAATGATCTCGTGGATAGCGGTTCTTCCTCTGTAGCCTGTGTTGTTGCATACAGGGCAGCCAACGGGGTCATAGATCTGGATAGATTCGGGGATACCGATAAGCTCATTCTCCTCGGCTGTAGTCATTCTGGGAGTCTTGCACTCAGGGCAGAGAACCTTAACCAGACGCTGAGCGATAACGCCGATAAGTGAAGTAGCAACCATGTAAGGAGCAACACCCATATCAACAAGACGTACAACAGTGGAAGCAGCGTCGTTGGTATGAAGTGTGGAAAGAACAAGGTGTCCGGTGATAGCGGCACGGATACCGATATCAGCAGTCTCAGTATCACGCATCTCACCGATCATAACGATATCAGGGTCCTGACGGAGGATTGAACGAAGGGCAGCTGCGAAAGTCATACCTGCCTTCTGGTTAACCTGACACTGATTGATACCATCGATAGCCTTCTCGACAGGGTCCTCAACGGTAACAACGTTAACGTTAGGCTTAGCGATCTCACCGAGAGCGGCGTAAAGGGTAGTTGTTTTACCGGAACCGGTAGGACCAGTTACGAGGATAACGCCGTGAGGAACTCGCAGCATTGACTCGAAAAGCTGGTAGTTATAGTCTGACATACCCAGGTCAGTGATCTTACGCAGAGCGATCTGACCTGTGGAAAGGATACGGATAACGATCTTCTCGCCGTGTACCATAGGAAGTGAAGATACACGGACATCAAGGGTAGTACCATCAACGACCTGTGTGAAACGACCGTCCTGAGGGATACGTTTCTCGGCGATGTTCATACCGCTGATGAGCTTGAGACGAGTTGTCAGAGCGCTGTGAACGGCACTGGAGATATTCATAAGCTCAACCAGGTCGCCGTTAACTCTGATACGGATTCTTGTATACTTCTCGAAAGGCTCGATATGAATATCGGTAGCGTCGGCTCTGTATGAGTTTTCGATGATAGTAGTAGCAAGCTTAACGATAGGAGCATTTTCAACACGATCCTGAGCTTCCTTATCGGCAGCCATATTACCAAGGTCGCCGCCGTTCATTGCAGCCAGCTCGTCGGTGAGTGAGTCAACGTTCTGCATTGAGTAGCACTTACCGATAGCCTTGTTGATAGCACTTGTAGTTGCCAGAACAGGTCTTGTATCCATACCTGTTGATACCTTGATATCTTCCAGAACGATGAAGTTTACAGGGTCATTTGTGGCAACAGTCAGACGCTTACCGGTGATATTGATAGCAATAACGGTATGCTTTCTTGCAAGCGCCTCAGGGATCTTGTTGACAGCTTCTGTGTTGATCTCGATATTCTCCAGGTCAACGTACTGAACATTAAGTTTGCCGGCGAGAGCCTTGGTGAAATTAGTTTCAGACATTACACCCAGCTCAACAACAACGTCGCCGAACTTCTTTGTTCCGTTTGACTCCTTCTGAGCAGTCAGGACTTTCTGAAGCTGCTCTTCAGTAATAAGTCCCTCGCTGACCAGGTAGTCGCCGATTCTTTCGTTTCTCATAACAAACCTCCGCTTATTTTTTTCAGAGCCGCAAAAAATTACTGCAAACTCTTAATTTACACTTGAAAAATAATAGAATTATGGTATAATAGATTTATCAAATCTATTATAAAGGGGGTGAACTCATGTTTGAATTCGAGAATATGCTCCACAATGAATTTACGGAGCTTCCGTTCAAGCTCATGATATACACCATTGTGTTTATTTTCGGCATCTGCATCGGCAGCTTCCTGAATGTTGTCATACTCAGGCTTCCACAGGAAAACCCTGAGGACAGATCGCTGACTAAGAAGTCATCTCACTGTATGACCTGCGGCACGCCAATAAGACCGATCGATCTTATCCCGGTATTCAGCTGGTTGTTCCTTCGTGGAAAATGTCACAGCTGCGGGGCGAAGATATCTCCAAGATATCCTATCGTGGAGAGTCTTAACGGCATTATGTATGTGCTTACATTCTGGGTGCTTGACATTAATGCTAAAGCCATAATAACCTGCGTTCTTATGTCGCTTCTTATCATTGTTGCTTTCATGGACTGGGATACCAAAGAGATCGATATGGTCATCGTTGGCATCATCTTCCTTCTCGCAATACCCTCTGCAATATTTGAGGATGACTTTGAGATAGGCGATCATCTGATAGGAGCAATGATAATCAGTGTTCCGTTTTTCATAATCGGAGAGATCAGCCGTATATTCATAAAGAAGAAGTACGGTGAAGATTTCCGTGGCATCGAGATCGGCGATACGATCCTTATGATCGCTGCCGGCGCTCTGCTGGGAACACAGGCTGTTATCGTTTCAGCATTGCTTGGTATCATTATATGTGCGATCATCGGTATTATCCATTATATGGCGACCGGTGACAAGACCGTAGCTTTCGGTCCTGGACTTGCAATAGGAATTGCCATCAGCGCACTCTGGGGAAACCAGATAGCTAATTGGTACTTAGGTATGCTTGTGGTTGAGGAGACTGTATCATAAGCAAATAAAATTACAGGCAGCAGCAATTATATTGACTGCTGCCTGTATTTTTTTACTTATTTAAGCTCGTCAGCATAAGAGAAGATAAAGAATATATCCTGTGTGAAATCGAATGAAGCCTCGTTATTGTCTGCATCGAAATCTGAATCCAGGTACTGGAATGATTTGGACATATTGATATCAGCTTTGTGCAGGTTCTGATTCTGGATCTTTTCAGCGGGATCAACACCGGGAGTAACGATCTCTCTGTTAGCGCCCCAGAAGTATCTGCCCTGAGCTACACCCTTTCTCTCAATGATGTTGATGAGAGGAGTGCTGTTAGTAGTAACTGTGCAGGGAAGATTGAACAGACGGTAGCCGTTTGTGTCATCTGATACGCCCTTTTCCTGGTCAAGAACGATAGAAAGCTGGACGTTAGGGTTACTCTCGGAGAAAGTAACCGGATCACCATTCACTTCGCCTTCCAGGGCTCTTCCATCACCGATATTGGTGAACTTAGATGAACCAAGAGTGTAGTTGAAGTCGTACACTGCATCGCTTGCCTTGAAGTAAGCGGGGTTCAGCTCAATAGAAGGAGTAGGAGCAGTAGAAGATGAGATGGGGGTGAACGAATCGAAATCGTAAGTTCTCAAAGAGATCTCACCACGTATCTCATTAGTTGTTGAATCCTCAAAATTGTCAGGATCATTGATAAGACGCATAACGTAGATCTTACCAGTAACTGACTTGTAGTTATTGGGGTCTTTCAGTGCAGAAGAATTTGTGCTGTTAGGCTGTACGATATGATCGTAATACTCCTGTCTGTAAGCCTCAACGATGCTTGCCAGATCCGCATTTTCAGCAACGGCATTACCGTTGCCAAGAGTAAACTGATAGTCTGCCGGTGCAACAGGGCTGCCTGTAAGCACATACTTGTCAAACTCAGCTTTTTTGGAAACCAGATGAGCATCAGGGATATGATCGCTTGTAATTACCCAGAGATTATCAGCATACTTGAGTTTAGTATCGATATACACCTGGATATCGTTAGCGTAGTTGTAAGTTCTTGAGCTGACAGATGTATTCTTGAATATTCTTGAAACAGGGTCAGCCATTGACATTACAGCAACCATAAGGATACTGAAAAGTGCCATAACTATTATGAGTTCCAGGAGGGTAAAACCCTTCTTAACAACTCTTTTCATGTTCTTCATTAAGCACCCCTCCCATCAAGGCACTACCTGGATGTTCTTGATGAACTCCATATTCAAGCCACCGTTAGCATTTTCCAGATACTTCTGAAGTTCAGCAGGTGTCATGCCTTCGGTATACATTGTGATAGTGTCATAAACTGTGCCTTCAAGGTCAGTGTGCGTGTCGAGTTTGCCGCTAACGACCTGACCATACTTTGTAGCTGTATCCTCAAAGCCCTTGGAAGGATCGTTGGGGTCTTTCAGCTTGTAGTAGCTGCCCTGGAGAGTATTCTTTACAGAACCATCTGCCTTGTGCTCAACCATTTCAACGGAGATATTGAGAGTGGTATTTTCGAATTCAGCAACGATGGGATCGCCTGCTGCATCTGTAGCCACTTCCAGTCCGCCGTGACCATCGTCTACCATCTGGAAGCCGTAATCGGTCTTTCCACCAGCAGCATATGGTGTCTGTTCAGCTACCTTTGTTTTCAGATCAGTAGTAGCTCTTGTGGTATTATCGACTGTTACGCCCAGCCTGATAAGGATCAGGCTAAGCGCAGCTAATACAGCGATCGCAATAATGCACTCAAGAAGGGTCATGCCTTTAAGAGTTCTTTTGATTTTCATAAAAACACGCCTCCTTTAGTTTGATGAATAGTACTCGTATTCAAAGTAGCCGATACCGGTCTTGATAGTGCCAGTATTTCCGCCGCCGCCTTCCTTAACGAGTGCGAATGTAAGGTTGTTTGCTGATTTAGAACCGTCGTAGATAACGTTTCCGATCCATGCAGGCTGAACACTGTTTGAAACACCCTGCTCATCAAGATAATCGATTGTGATCGGTCCCTTACCTTGATAAAGCTCAAGGGCTGTCTTCGGGCATCTGCCGTAGCCAGTGATAACACTGTTGTTCTCGCTGACGATCTTTGAATCGGGAGCGCCATAGTAATAAATGTGGAGTGAGCTGTTGTAACGGATATCATCGCCGTTCTTCATGCAGAGTGTAGAGTAGATGCTTGCGCTTGACTTCAGTCTGAGAGTACCCTTGATGAAGAACTTGCAGTCGCCGCCGGCATTTGAGTCAACAACGATCTTACCGCCGTTATTCATTGTAACGTTATCGAGAATTACCCAGATCTCGTTTTCAGGACGAATAACGATATTCTTCTTCTCAAGATTTCCTGAGATAACACAGCTCTTGGTGATAACACCGTTTGTCTGTACAGAAGGATCTGTATAAGCCTTATCAACGCCAGCAGGCTCAGTTGTAGGATACTTTGTAGAATCGAACTCAAAATCGCCCATAGCGTTCTCACGGTAGGAGATCTTGTTACGCATATCGTCCAGTGTAAGGATATACTGGTTAGAATCTGTAGACTTGTGGAAAGAACCAGCTACAACAGAACCGTAGATAATGTCCTTCTCCATCTTTTCAGGATAGATCTGGTCGCCGCTCTTGGACTGCCATGCTGCAACTTTCTCGACCTTTCTGCTTCCGGGAGAAGCAAGTGCCTCAGCTTCAGATACGATATTGTTGCTTGCGTCAACGTAAACGCTTGACTGTGTTGAAGTGTAGTTCTTTGAAGGATCAGAAGGATCCGGGATAGAGAACTCGTAGTAACCTGTTGTTACAGGGATAGATGCGAATGCGATCTGTGTAGGTGTGCCGGAAGGATCAAGCATATCATAATATGTATACTCCAGATCCTCAATAGGTGTAGTAGCAGCGTCGATAACGATATTATTGCCTGCATCGTCAATAGCAGCATTTCCGTTAACGTCTGCCAGATAGTAAGTCCATGTCTCGCCTGCGGGAACACGAACATCTGTTACATTGCCGTTTACATCAGCTCTGAAGAAGCTTTCAGCATCTGCAACAGGGTCTGCACCAGGTACTTCATTACCATTCTCATCAACGGGATAGTAAGTAAGTCCCTCGGATACGTCATAATTGTTAATGATATTGCCAGAACCATCGACCATAATGTAGTCAAGTACAGAACCGCCGATAGAACCAGTATTTACTGTCTTGGTCTGTGAACCGTCGGGAGAAACGTATGTAGGATCGTTGGTATTGTAGTTGTAACCAGCTGATAATGCCCATTTCTCAACATTACCAGCAGCCCAATCCGGAACTGAACCATCAAACCACCAGTTCCATTCACCCTGAACCCATACGAACTCAGGCGGATTACCGTCTGCATCAAGATGGCTTTCAACATCTGCTGTAGGAACCTCATGAACCTTAGTACCGTCAGGAGATGTTCTCATGTATGACATAGCCAGTGTCCATGTTTCAGCACTTGACTCAAAAACAGAGATATTGGGGTAAGCGTAGTTGGATACCTTGATATTCTCCACCTTGTTGTACTGAGAACCAATGCCGCCAGGTACATAAGTACCATAGATCTTCTGGTAATTTGTATTTAATGTAGCACCACCAGTAAGAGTATCATTGTAGATATTACCGGTTACAGTAACATTGTCTATGCCTGTGATTGTGCCGCCAACGATCAGATCGCCGTCGATCTTAGCGCCGCTTGTCAGGAACTTTGCATTGCCCTCAACACGAACGTCGCCTCTGAAATGAACCTTGCCGATCTCAATATTGCCCTTGGAGTACAGTGAAGCGCCTTCACTGTAATTCATGCTCTGGGTCTTGTTGTAAACTGAATCAGCCCACTTGTAAAGATCACCAGTATGTGATGCATCGCCCAGTACACTTGTTGAACTTGCGTCCATAAGGTAAACATCGCCGGGGATAGAGAACTGAGATGTCCAGTCCATTTTTCCCGCAAAGATATTATAGGGTGAGTTAGTTCCGGCTTCAACATTAAGTCTTGCGCCGTCAGCGTGACCTCCGCCCTGAATATCGTTTATTGAACCTTCAACGAATAAATAAGGGATATCCTTCTGGGTATAGTCATTATTCATTGAATACTCAAGCTTGATGCTGAAAGGATTTCGGATATTAAGGTCACCACGGATAACTGTACTCTGACCAGGCTGACGAACGTGGATAATATTTCCGGTGTTCATCTTAGCGTTGCTGTTGAAGAAGATAACAGGAGAGAAGAACTCTGTGTCATTCTGTACTTCACAAGTAAAGCCGCCGTTGGTTGTAAGTCCCTCAGCGAAAGGTGAATAGATCTTACCGGCTGTTGCGTCAACACTTGCTTCGCCGCCTGCGTAAAGACCGATATCATCGGAAGGAACGTTAGTTGACATACCTACCTTATTAAGAAGTGCAGATACTGTCTTTTCTTCCTTGCCGACTCTTGCGGTAACAGTGATCTTGACCTGAGAAGCCTCCTGCCAAACCTCTGCACCAGGATTCTGAAGATCGAACTTACCATGAACGAACTTGCCGCTTGTTGCAAGAGGTTCGATCGTTATAGCGTTCTCAATGAATGTGCTTCCGTCGTAGTATCCGATATGTCCCAGGCTTGGGTCATTGATGGATACAGTCGGGTGATAGGTTTTATCAAGGTTCTGAACAGCAGCTGCGATCTTTTCATTATCTGCCATAGCAGCGGTGAAACTCTCGATAGCCGCCTTTGCTGTCAGTTCAGCCTGGCTTGTTGAATACGACCTGTGGGCTCGCCTGTTCGCCGCAGTAGCGAGTACAAGCGTACCGGACAGGAAAATAATCAACAGACCCATTACTGAAACGACAGTCAGAAGAACTGATCCTTTCATTTTTCTTTTTTCTGTTTTCATTTTCTTAACCGCCTTTCAAGTTAACATATTAACTATTTCTGCAGCGAATTGGTGCATTTTATTCTGCGGTATTGGGCTTAGCCATTTCATAGATAGAATATGCTGAAATTGTGAATGTTACGTTTGATTCCTCATCACCCTGCAGCTCCTTGGAGTCAGGCTCAGCACCGAAGGTATAGTCTGCAATACCAACATTCTTGATGATGATTGTCTCGTCCTGTTCTGCCAGTGCCTGCATGAATTTCCAGATGTTCTCCTTCTTACCAGTAACAGATACTGCATAATCTGCGCCCATAATATCCTCAACAGTTCTCTCGCTGAGTGAAGCTCCCTCTGCATTATTCTTGTCGAATTCGTCCTGTCTGTCACCATTAAGGTCAGCAGAAGTAAACAGATCGTTGTTTGCGATTTCCTTCTCGAAGTAGTAGTAGTCCATTGATGCCTCGCCAAGACTGCCAACATTCAGTGCAGTGATCTTTACCTCGCTCTCCTCAGCAAAGTGCTGCATGAACATATCGAACTTTTCTGTGCGATATATTTCATCGTAGTCTACAAAATCGTCTGTGAGCTTTGTTGTTTCGGTATAAGTTGTATCGATCTGATCCTGAAGTTTCTTGATCTCAGCGATCTTATTTTCAACTTCTTCACGTTCTGTCTGCTTTGACTCACGTAAAGCCTTATCGTCCTTAATGGCCTGATTCTTCGGCTTTACAAGAAGGACAAAGCCTGCAATGCATATAACAACTGCAAGGAATATACCGAGTATAACCTTTTCTCTGTAATTTAATTTCATCGTCGATCACTCTCCTTTGATTATTCAGCAGCTTCTTCAGTCTCTGCACCATCAGCACCCTCATCGGTGTCCTCAGGGTGGTAAGCACTTTCTCTGCCCTTGAGAGAAACGCCTACAGTGAATGAAACCTTTTCGCCGCCTGCAATAGTTCTTGTAGTTGCACTGTCGCCTTCGCCTGAGGTAACTTCTTCGTCCTCAGTGATAGTTACGCCATAGCCACTGTAACTTGCATTTTCAAAGTAACCGCCGTTTTCTTCAACACCTTCATCGATCAGGTTAGCGATATACTGAGCAGGAAGCTTCTGAACCATTTCCTCGCTTCCATCAGCAGAAACAGTGAAGCCGAATATGCCTTCGCCATAGGAAGGAGTAAGGATCCTTGCATCGTCGATTCCCAGGTCTTCAGCAGTCTTATCAAGAACTTCCTGGAGAGCGTCAAACTTTTCGCCTATAATAACAGGCTGTGAATAGAAACCATCGTGAGCGTTGTTAACGATAACACTGTACTCATTTACCTTTTCTCTGATACCAAGCAGTCTTTCATGATGTTCAAGCTTCTTCTGAGTATCGGGAGAATCAAGGAAGTCCTGAATTTCCTGGATATCGCTCTTTACACCAGCGTCAACAGCGCTCATTACTCCCCATGTGCCGAGGACTGCAATGATCGCTACGCCGATAGCGCCGAGCATGATACCAGTACCAGCAGCTTCGTTGTTGCCGCTTACTCTCTGCTTGATAGCAGCACCAAGTTCTGTTTCCAGAAGGTTGATCTTTTCAGTGTCCTTATTACGCTTGAACATAGCGCCGATAGCGTTAGCGTAAAGGGAGAATTCAAGGTTCTCATGACCGTGGATCTGCGGAGGAACGTTGATAAGGCTTGTTTTCAGGTCAAGCTTCTCAAGTTCGTCAGTGAGCTTAACATAGTCGTGAGTATCGCCGTAGAAGATAACATTTTCGATTGTCTCACCAGTGTTACGGCTTCTGTGGAACTGTAACATACGGAAGATATTCTCGTTGACAGCCTCGAAAACGTAGTCTTCTGATCCACCGTAGTCAGCAGCGTCGATAGAAGCGAAACGTGAGAATGAAAGCTGACCAGCCTCATAGAGGTTGAGAGAGATGAAGTTGTTATCGATCTGAACAGCCAGCAGAGGCATCTTGGACTGGATCTTTGTATCAGCAAGAAGAACCTTTGTGATACAGTTGCATCCAACCATAACTGATCTCAGTGAGATACCCAGAAGCTTGAATACTTCTCTGTAGCTGTTAACGATCTCATAGGGGCAGGCAGTAGCGAGTACCTTGAGGACTGTATCGCCTGATTCGCTCTTTTCCTCAGCCTCACCCACGATAACGTAAGTAACGCTGAATGTATCGTCCAGGTTCAGTTCAGCCTGCATCTGCTGCTTAACAGCCTTTGCAATATCCTGACCCTTAGTTCTTACAACGTTGAGTTCCTTGAAGATAGTGAGGTTAGAGGAGATAGAAACGATTGCCTCCTTATCAGGCATCTTGTTTCTCTTGAGGACTCCGTTGATGAGTGTAGCAACGTTAGGAACGTCCTTAACGTGACCATTAACGATCAGATCGTCCTCAACATTAAGGGTAGCAGCGGAGCTGATCTTTATCTTTCCGTTGCTCTCTACGCCCTTTACCACTCGTATATTCTTATCGGTAATATCAAATGAAAGCATTTTTCTTTTTCCACCTTTCCGTAATTATTCGTTCTCGATGCTCTCGAATGAGCCATAGAGTGCGGGGTAAATACCACATACTACAAGACCGATGATAACGCCCATGAAGATAAGCAGGATAGGCTCTACCATTCCGACCAGACGCTGTACAGCTGCATCTGATTCTTCTTCGTAGTAGTCAGAAGTCTTTTCGAGGATAGAGTCAAGCGCACCTGACTCCTCACCTACATAGATAACTGAGCAGAACATAGGCTCGAAGATCTCTGTTCTGGTGATAGCTGCGGAAAGGGTCTCGCCCTGTTTTACTTCGTCGATTACATCAACGAACTTCTCATCAACGTAAGCGTTACCAAGTACGGCAGAAGCTCTCTGGAGGCACTCTACCATAGGAATACCGCTGGAGTACAGAGAAGAAAGGGTTCTTGAAAAACGTCCTGTATAGATCTTTGTTACCAGAGGACCAAAACCAGGTCCCTTGAGGATCATGCGGTGTACTTTCAGACGGAAGTCGGGCATCTTCATGCCATAATTGAAGCCGAATACAAGACCAACAATAACAGCAATGAGTATGTACCACTTTGTCTTGAGGAAGTCACTGATAGCAGCCATGATCTTTGTCAGGGCAGGCATGGTTGACGGATCCTCATACATATCGATGAATGTAGGCATGATGAATGTAAAGAGGAAGATAACGATAACGACGCAGAGAATAGCCAGAATGATAGGATATGTCATAGCGCCCTTAACGGTATTCTTCAGCTTATTTTCCTTGGCGTAGTGGTCAGACATTCTTGTCATGATAACGTCAAGAGAACCGGAAGACTCACCTGCACCGACCATTGAGATCAGGAAGTCAGGGAATGAACCGGCGTGCATTTCGAGGGTCGAGGAGAAGGACTCACCCTTCTGAACGTTCTCATAGATATCCTGCCATATAGCACGGGCTTTTTCATTTTCCTGCTCTTTTGTGAGGATATCAATGGCCTTAACGAGGGTAAGACCAGATGTCAGCATAGCGCTGAGTTGTCGGCAGCAGAAGGAAAGTTCCTTAGTGTCGAACTTGTAAATTGATCGTGAATTGCTTGAATCGTCTTCCTGATAATCCTTGATGAACACGCCTCGTTCCTTCATTTTCTGAAGGAATTCCTGTTCATTCTCAGCATTGGCCTTGCTTCTGACTGTATTGCCCTTAGCGTCCTGACCAACATAGGAATAACTCTTCATAAAACCACCTCCATAGTTTTTGTTTAAGCCTGAACAAGTCACACTATCTTAATATATAAATTATATCATTTCATGCGCTATTTTTCAATCGTTTTTTTGACTTAAATAATCAGCCCATTTTTATCAATATTCACCAACGAATATACTATTGGTAATATCTGATAAAACGCTGTTAAATTATTCTACAGAAATCAATACTCAGACAGAGCAAAGCGCAGCACTAATGTGCCAATGCCTCAGGTTGTTAAACTTATACAAATTATTATAACACATACAAGAGGAAATTGCAACAGAAAAAAGCTTTTTTCTCACATTTTTTTATATAACTGTCTACTACGGAAAAACACTCACCTGAAATTTAGTTATTTTGACATAGCATATGCCGCTATTGCCTGCTCCGAAAAATCAGTGCATATATACTATTTAAAAAGGGCGCATCTGAACATGAAAAAAGAGCCTCCCGAAGGGAAGCTCCTGAAAACGGAACAGCCGGACTGCGCTGCAGCAGTCAGCCGCCATAAACATGGCTGCGCATCATGCCTTTCAGAGCCTTACGTTTACACGCAGCAAACAAAAACACCGCAATGATACTATTTTTTACTTATGATTATGTCATTTCCATGATGTCAGATAATAAGCAGTAAGGGTTCAGATATGGTTACCGTCACCGTAGTACTCAATGTAGTTATTGAATTCAGTGATGTATTCAGAATTGCGCTCCCCCTTCTTTACGTGTACCATATGTACCTCAATGCACTTGTCAGCGTTATTAGGGTCATATCTGAATAGTACTCGAATAGGGAGCTTGTGACTGCCAATCTTAATAGAAAAGAAGTTCTTGCCATGATCTACATGGCAAAACTCTGTCCCTTTCACAGCATCAAAACCATTCTTGCTGATCTTCTCAACAAGCTGTTTCAGCTTACGTTCTGTTCTCTTTACCACATTAGAATTCTTCTTTCGCTGAAAGTTCTTAATGTTGGAATTGTTCATAAAAACGATGGGATCAGACGGGCTGAACGGTGTTTCGTTTCTGTTTGTCTTTGTGCCCACGACGTGGGAATTGTCGACAAGGTTAACGAACTCATCATTTCTGGGGTCGTAGTTATTGTTATCGAAATTGAAACTTTTGTTATTGTACATATATTTCCTCCTTAGCATTTAGGTGCTTTTGTTAGATCAATGTACGCAGACTCAGCCTCACAGACCGACAACCGCCTTCAAGCATATTTTACCACTGTATTGTGTATTTGTCAAGAACTTTTATACTTTTTGTCGAATTATACAAAGTTTTAGCAATGGTTTATTGCAATACCAATATACAGATTTTCCCGGAAATGACACAAAAAGAAAAGCCACAGCACCTCCGGCATCACGCCAGAAGCACTATGGCTGAAAATTCTTGCAAACTTACCGCTTATCAGTTGTTCATACCGATCTCGATAGCCTTGAAGTTATTGGGGATAAGAGCAGCCTTCTTAGGAGGAACTACCTTCTCGATGCCCTTCTTCATGGTATCCAGTGAGAACAGGTTTGTCTCCTTGAGCATCTTGCCCAGGAGGATAATGTTTGAACCGCCCTTGAGAGCGTTGTCATCAGCAAGCTGCTGTGAAGGGATACCGAAAAGCTCGATATCAGTTCTTGTGCAGTCATTCTCGATAAGTGTGCTGTCGAAGAATACCTTACCACCGGGACGAACGTCCTTAACGAACTTGTCGAAGCTGGGCTGATTCATAGCAATGAGGATATCGGGAGTAAGTACCAGAGGAGAACCGATAGGCTCATCGGAAATAACAACGGAACAGTTACAAGTACCGCCACGCATCTCAGGGCCGTATGAAGGCAGCCATGAAAGCTCCTTATTGTCCATAAGACCGCAGTAAGCCAGGATCTTGCCAGCGAAAAGGATTCCCTGACCGCCGAAGCCTGCTAAGAGTATATCAGTAGTAGCCATTATTCATTGCCTCCTTCTGCGGGGAATACTCCCTCTTCAACGTCCTTGTATACACCGAGAGGATAGTAAGGGATCATCTCGTCCTGGAGTCTCTTGATAGCCTCTGTAGGAGTAAGACCCCAGTTTGTAGGACAAGTGGAAAGAACCTCTACGATAGAGAAGCCCTTGCCAGCCTTCTGGTTCTCGAAAGCCTTGCGGATAGCCTTCTTAGCAGCCTTGATGTGGGGAACGCTGTCAACAGCGACACGCTCTGCATAAGCAGTACCAGTAAGCTGAGAAAGCATCTCACATACCTTTACAGGATAACCTGCAAGCTGAGGGCTTCTTCCGAAAGGTGTAGTCTGAGTAACCTGACCGGGCAGAGTTGTAGGAGCCATCTGACCGCCTGTCATACCGTAGATAGTGTTGTTGATGAAGATAACAACGATGTTCTCGCCTCTTGTAGCAACGTGAACAGTCTCAGCAGTACCGATAGCAGCCAGGTCGCCGTCGCCCTGGTATGTAAATACGAACTTGTCAGGATTTGTGCGCTTTACGCCTGTAGCAACAGCCGGGGCACGTCCGTGAGCAGCCTCGATCATATCGCAGCCGAAATAATCGTAAGCCATAACGGAGCAGCCTACAGGACATACGCCGACAGTATCGCCCTCGATACCCATTTCATCGATAACCTCGCAAAGAATACGGTGAACGATACCATGAGTACAGCCAGGGCAATAATGTGTAGGAACGTCTAATAAAGACTTGGGTCTTTCAAAAACAACAGCCATTACAGTGTACCTCCGATCCTCTTGATCTCCTCAAGCACCTCTGTAGGTGTGGGGATAACGCCGCCTGTTCTGCCGAAGAATTCAACAGGCTTTGAGCAGTTGATAGCCAGCTTAACGTCGTCTACCATCTGACCCATTGACATCTCAACGCTCAGAAGCTTCTTAGCGGACTTAGCAGCCTCATTGATCTCCTTTACAGGGAAAGGCCAGAGGGTCTTGGGTCTGAACAGACCAGCCTTGATGCCCATTTCTCTTGCGGAGTTAACAGCAGACTTTACGACTCTTGCAGTAGCGCCGAATGCACAAAGGAGGATATCGCAGTCCTCAGTGAGGTACAGCTCAGCCTCAGTCTCAGTCTCCTTGATGATGTCGTACTTCTTGTAGCGCTGGATAATAGAGTTCTCCAGTTCATCAGGCTTGAGGTAGAGGGAGTTGATAATGTGATGTTTTCTTGCGTTCTTGTGACCATTTGCAGCCCAGTCGCTCTTATCGTAAGCGTTGGGGTTGATCTCAGGGAATGTAACAGGCTCCATCATCTGACCGAGCAGACCGTCAGCAAGGATCATAGCGGGCATACGGTACTTATCAGCACGGTCGAATGCCTTAACAACGTAGTCAACCATTTCCTGAACGGAAGCAGGTGCATATACCAGAAGCTGGAAGTCACCGTGACCGAGTGCCTTGGTAGCCTGCCAGTAGTCAGCCTGAGAAGGCTGGATACCGCCCAGACCAGGGCCGCCTCTTTCAACGTTGATGATAACAGCAGGAAGGTCAGAACCAGCGATATAGGAAACGCCTTCGCTCTTGAGGGAGATTCCGGGTGAAGAAGATGAAGTCATAGCTCTTACACCTGTAGATGCAGCGCCCAGAACCATATTGATAGCAGCGATCTCGGACTCAGCCTGGAGGAACACGCCGCCTGCCTTGTGCATACGCTTAGCCATATATGCGGCAAGCTCAGTCTGAGGAGTGATGGGGTATCCGAAGAAGCACTTACAGCCTGCTCTGATAGCAGCCTCAGCCAGCGCCTCGTTACCCTTCATAAGATTTCTTTCCAAAGCTAAACAGCTCCTTTCAAACGGTAAAATAATTACTTTTCAATAACGATAGCGCAGTCGGGACACATAGTAGCGCACATTGCACAGCTTATGCAAGCGTCCTGATCGGTACATTCAGCGAAGAAATAACCCTTTTTATTGCGCTTTTCCTTCTGAAGTGCCACGATCTTCTTGGGACAGGCTGTAACACACAGACCGCAGCCCTTGCAGCGTTCGGTGATGACTGTCATTTTAGCCATTTGTTTCACTCCTTTCAGGTGGATTAAATATATTTTAATTTACGGTACTCGGAATCCAAGACCCGACAGATCCTGACTTCCGAATCCCGTAAGCTAAAACCTCGGTTTTCAGTAGTGAGCGGTTTACTGCTCCCAGATAGGCTTTACGTATACCTTCACAGGGAACAGCGCCGGCGCATTTGTGGAAGAAGCGATATCCTCCGGGCAGGTAGTATACCTGAGCGGCAGTCCGGTCTTTTCGCATACAGCCTTTGCAAACTCTGCCGATTCCTCGATTATCTGAGGGGAAGTCTCACAGCCTAAGTTAGTATTATTAACAATAGCGGTATGCTTCATTCTTGCGGCAGTCTCTATCTCGTACATAAGTACAGTAGCCTCGTCCGCATTTGAGGTCAGTGTGCGGCGCTGGTTGATGACATAGAGCATATCAATATCATCGCTGAACTCCGCCAGTGCCTCGGCGTATCTGCCAAGAGCGGTAGCGCCTGCGTCATCGCCGCCAACGTCGATGATAAGGCAGTCCTCATTCACAGCAAGCTGCTCCACATCGAACTGAATGGAAGGCATATCCAGATTGCTGTTAGCAAAATCGGGAGCGATCATTTTTATTCCCTTCTCCCTGAACATAGCCTCAAAATCGGCAGTACGGAAGTATGGGTTAACGAGGTCAAGGTCAGCGATAGTAACGCTCTTTCCCTCAGCCGCAGCCTTGACAGCAAGGTTCACGGAAAAATTGGTCTTGCCCGAACCATAATGTCCGGTGATAATGGTTATCTTCTTCATAAATATCCTCTTTTTCAGCCTGCTGCGGATAAATCTCCGGCAGCTTACAAACATTCACATATTCATACATACCATTATACCACATATAAATCCTAATTGCAAGCGGAAATTTTAAGGTTTTCACATAGTTATATGTTATAATTTCCCCTGCCCTTTTTTGAGCAATGTGCCAAAAATCATGATATATGCAAAATGTACATAGTTTATTAACAAACTATTCGTAATTTCTGATATAATTAAGGTGTCAGAATATGACTATTTATGGGATGATCTTATTACATTAAGGAGGAATTCACTATGAGAAAATCATCTTTTCGCAAGCGTCTGGCGGCTGCGGCTGCTTCCGCTGTCATGGGCGTTACGTCCGTTGCCGGCGCTGCGATGAACGCTAATGCTGCCGATTTGCAGCTTGACAACTACGCTAAGCTCCTGCAATACTCCCTCTACTTCTTCGACGCAAACTACTGCGGCGAGGGTGCGGGTGCTAAATCGCACTTCTCCTGGCGTGACGACTGCCATACTAAGGACGTTGTTCCCTACGGCTTCCACGATGCCGGCGATGCTATCATTTGCGGACTTACCGAGGGATTCTCAGCTTCAACTTTAGGCTGGATGTACTATGAGTACAAGGACGAATTCGTAAAGACCGGTACTGCTGCCCACCTCAAGGACATCACCGACGAGTTCGCACGATTCATGAAGGCAAGCACCACTCTGGACGCAAGCGGCAATGTCACCAATTTCGTCTATGAGATAGGTGACGACGGCAAAGACCACGGAAAATGGCGTGCCCCGGAACTTATGGACTCCCGTGGTGCTGACGAGACTTACTCCACCACCAATGGCGCAAGCGATGTAGCCGCTCAGTACGCCGCAGCACTGGCTCAGAACTATATCAACTTCGGCAACGAAGAAGACCTGAAATACGCTGTTGCGCTCTACAATTTCGCTGCAAAGTACCGCACCATGACCTACGACCAGATGACCTACTCTGACAAGAGCGTTGAGGACGATATCGCCTGGGCTGCTGGCTGGCTCTATCTGGCTACTAAGGAACAGCCCTACCTGGAAGCTAACAGCAAGGATACCAGCGGTACTAATGACTGGGTAAATGACTACTACTACGGCGGCGTATGGCTGGGTGCTGCTATCATAAACGCCGAAATTACCGGAAACTGGACTGCTCCCGTGAACTACATCAAGGGCATCGTGAATGCTAACTCAAACCAGTTCTATATCATGAACTCCTGGGGCAGCGCTCGCCATAATACCCTCATGCAGACCTGCGCCCTCGTCGCTACTAAGCACAAGGACAAGTCCGGCGCTGATTTCAGTGAATGGTGCAAGGGTCAGATGAATATGATACTGGGCGACAATAACGCTAATGTGTGTCTTGTTGTTGGATATAACGACGTTTCTGCTACTTCTCCCCACCACCGTGCCGCTTCCGGTCTGTATGTTGACGATAGCTGGAGCCAGTGGGGAAGCTGGGACGGCAACTACGCAAGTGTTCCCACAAGCCACGTCCTTTACGGCGCTCTCTGCGGTGGCCCTACAAGCAACGACTTCACCACTTTCCGCAAGTATGATGCTAAGGACGCTACTTCCAATGAGGTCGCACTGGATTATCAGGTAGGACTGGTTGGCGCTGCTGCCGGTCTGTTCGCAGCTTACCAGACTGGTTCTGTTGTGGCTGAGATCGGTGACGAGGTAACTGTTTACCCTGAGGAGATCGCTGTCGCAAACGGCGAAGAACCCATTATCAACGAGGACTGCACTATCAAGGTTACTTTCATCGACTCAGATACCAACCAGCCTGTAAGCGGCGTTGAGGCTTCTATCAAGCAGATAACTGAGCCTGAAAGCACTATCGAGGAGTGGACAAGTTCTGATGAGGCTTTCGGCATCACTGTTCCCCTCAACAGCGAGGATCAGCCCTATGTTCTCGCTATCAAGTCGCTGCCGGAGGGATATGTATGCACTACATCAAGCGGTGGCATCGTGTTCAATAAGGGCGGCGAAACTGTCGAGCTGAACGTTCCGCTTAATAAGGTGGCAACTACTACCGCTACTACAGAATCCACCCCTGTAACTACTACCGTTACTACTACAGTTCCTGTGGTGTACGCTTCAAATATCCCCAACGGCACTACTGAACTTGCAGTAGGCGACGACTACCTGCTGTCCATTAGCTGGCGTGGCGGCGGTCAGAACCAGGTAGGTCCTGAACCTAACAAGATATACGGCATCTTCTCCAGTGATAATGAAACTGTCGCTACGGTTGACGAGGAAGGCATTATCCACGCTAAATCAGCCGGTACTGCCAATATCAATTTCTCCGGCAGGACTGAACTCCTTGAGGAATACCAGCATGGCAAAGTCTGGACTATCACCGTTATCGTAAAAGATACAAGCGGAACTTCTACTGGTACTTACGTGAAGATGCTGGGCGACGCTGACCTTAGCGGAACAATTTCCGTAAGCGATATCGTTACTGTTCTCCAGTACGCCGCTAATAAGGACAAGTACCCCCTGGATTCCAGAGCCCTCACCAACAGCGATGTGAACGGTGACGGCGTTGTTGACTCTAAGGACGCTTTCATTATCCAACAGGTAGATGCCGGCGTTGTAAAACAGTCAAATCTCCCGATTCTCTAAGCTTTCCGGGAAGTTTTATGGCTATCCGCCGAGAGTAAAACTTTAACACCCCTGATATGATGAACCGGCAAATGCGGTGCGATATCAGGGGTGAATTTTTTGTCCGGAAGTTTCACTTGTCATCAGACTTATTCAGAAATTCAGCCACAGTAAAGCGAGGGCGATGTTTGACTTCTGAGTAAATTTTGCCGACGTACTCGCCTATGATGCCAAGGCAGAGAAGCTGCAAGCCGCCAATGAGCCATATGGAACACATAGTACTTGACCAGCCAAGTTCCGAGTGACCGATGATCTTGACCACGAACGCCCAGATGAATGCGGCGAGGCTGATTATAAACATAAAGAAGCCGATACTTGTTATCAGTTTCAGGGGCTTTGTGCTGAAGGAAGTAATGCCGTTCACAGCGAATGAAAGCATTTTACCAAGTGGGTATTTACTTTCGCCAGCGGCACGGGTCTTGCGCTCATAATATACATTGCAGCTTTTGAAGCCGATAAGTGGAACAAGTCCACGGAGAAACAGGTTAACTTCCTGATACTGCGCCAGTTCGTTTATGACCCTTGCGCTCATAAGGCGGAAGTCCGCATGGTTATACACCACGTCCGTACCCATAGCCTTCATGAATTTGTAGAAACTTTCGGCGGTAAAGCGCTTGAAAAAGGTATCCGTTTTCCGGGCGCTGCGGACACCGTAAACCACCTGATTTCCCTCATAAAAGCGCTTCACCATTTCGTCAACAGCGTCCACATCGTCCTGGAGGTCAGCGTCCATAGTTATCGCCATATCGCAGAGTTCCCGGACTGTCATAAGACCAGCAAGGACAGCGTTCTGGTGACCGAAATTCCGGGAAAGGTCGATACCTGAGAAAAGCTCCGGTTCATTCTGGTGAAGCTGGCTGATTATCTCCCATGTGCGGTCTGAAGAACCGTCGTTCACAAAAACCACCCGGCTTTCCCCGGACACAAGACCCTGAGTTTTCAGAGAACTGATCTTCTCCCTTAGCGTGTCAGCAGTAATAGGCAGAACTTCCTCCTCACAATAGCAGGGAACGATGATATATAGCGCTTTAGGTGACTGCATAATGATCCTTTCGTAATAAAGAAAAAAGAGTGGGCTTTATCTGCCCACTCAACTTTGTAAAATTTATCTCTGCTCGCAGATGAGCTTGATAGCTGTTCTTTCCTCGCCGTCAATCTGGATATTAGCGAAAGCCGGTACGCAGATGAGGTCAATACCGATGGGGGCAAGATAACCTCTGGCAATTACGATGGCCTTAATTGCCTGGTTCACAGCGCCTGCGCCTACAGCCTGAACCTCGACTGCTTTCTGTTCTCTGATCACGCCAGCGATTGCGCCTGCAACAGAGTTGGGAGTAGAGTGAGATGATACTTTTAAGATTTCCATGATAGTGACCCTCCTAATGAGAAATTAAACTTTACAAGCATATAGCTATAGTTCAAGTATATTATACACTATCATAATTCAAATTTCAAGGGGTACTGATAAACTTTGTAGATTATCTTATAATTAAGCGTTCTATTTTGTGCGATTTGCCGGTTTTTTCGTCGAATTCCACATAAACGCCACACATGAAACAGTCGCCTTCGGCTACATTGAAGCGAGATGGCATACGGAAGCGGAAACGGTCAACGGCTGTTTTCACGTCAACTCCCAGACATGAACGTTCCGGACCAGTCATACCGGCATCGGTGATATACGCTGTACCGCCGGGGAGGATCGTCTCGTCGGAAGTCTGCACATGGGTATGAGTGCCGAAAACGCCGGTAACTCTGCCTTCCAGGAAGTAGCCCATTGACTTTTTCTCGGAAGTTGCCTCAGCGTGGAAGTCCACGAATATATTAGGGGTATCTATCTCATCAAGGATCTGGTCAGCAATAGTGAACGGGTTATCCAAAGGATCAAGATAGACCGTACCCATAAGGTTCACAACAGCAATGGAGTAAGCGCCCATATCAAGCAGACAAACGCCTTTGCCGGGTGCAGCGCCCTCCGGATAATTTGCAGGACGGATAAGGAACTGGTTAGACTCAAAGACCGGGTAAGACTCACGCCGTCTGAAAGCGTGGTTTCCGGTGGTTACAACGTCAGCACCGGCGGAAAAGAGCATATCAGCGGAATCGGGGGTAATACCGTTTCCCTGGGCGGAATTTTCGCCGTTAACGATAGTAACGTCGATGCCGTAAAGCTGCTTAACGCCGTGAATTTTTCTGCGGAGGAAATCGCAGCCGGCTTTTCCGACCACATCGCCGATAAAGAGAAGTTTTTTCATAAGTTGCTCCAATCTATAGATTCTTATAAAATTATAACATTTTGGTTCAGCAATGTCAAGGCGAAAAAAGGACACCCCGAAGGGTGTCCTGTAAAATTATGGGTTATCCGATCACTGTCTGTAGGGAAGCTGTGCAGATGTGATCTTGCCAGCGTCGAGCAGCTGGATAACGAATGCATCGTTAGCAGTGATAACGCCGTCGCCGTCAGCATCAGCATTTGCTAAACCGCCGGGAGTAAGGGGATACTTGTCGTGGTTTACGGTGTACTGGAGAGTAGCAACGATATCGGAGATAGAGATAGTGCCGTTGTCGTCAGCATCACCGTAGATTATCTTCTTGAAGCCTGTAGTTGTGTCTGTGGTTGTAGTCTCAGTAGATGTAGTAGTTGTAGGCTCGGTTGTAGTAGTAGTGGTTGTTGTGGTGGTAGTAGAAGTTGTGGTTGTTGTCTCAGGTGCAGAACCGTTGTAGATAAGCTTTACGCTGTCGATAGTAGCAGTTGAGGGCCACCAGATCATAAGCTTAGCATTGTTTACGCCCTTGAGTTTTTCGCCGGAAACAGTAGCAGTACCCTTACCGCCGCTGATTTTAAGCTTGAATTCTTCCTGAGTCCAGTTGCCGGCAGCATCGCTGAATCCGATAGCACCGTTACCCTCAGTATCGTTTGAGTTGATAGTCAGGTTGATCTCGATAGAATCAGCGTTCTCAGGATTGAACATATACTCGCCGTTAGAACCTGTGAGAGTAGCTTCCTTGTTAGTACCGCCCTGTGTACCCTGGCTTGTGGTGGAAGTAGTTGTAGTAGTGTCGGGAATATTAGCAGTTGTAGAGGAAGTAGTTGTAGTCTCACCCTGCTGAGAAGAAGTTGTAGTAACAACGATATCGCTTCCGCCCTTTACGCCGGGGATAGATGAAGTAGGATCAGGTGTACCTGTCTTGTACTTGGAGTACAGACCAGCAGCAGCAACAACGAGAGTAGCGTTATAGTCCAGAGTAACCTCGTTGCCGTAGTAATCCTGCATATCGTCTGCGTAAGTGCCGTTTGCATCAACAGGACCGCCGCAGAGAGCGCCTACGAGAACGTGACCGTTCGGGCCGTATGTAGTGCTGCTGCCCATTTCGTCATAGCTCTTATATCCTGAAGCAGCTCTGTGGTGAGGATACTTAGAGGAGTTGGACTCCATGCCAACTACGAAGTTATAGCCGCTGGGGTTGTTGCCGAGGATATAATCCATCTGACCCTGAGCCCATGAGTAGTAGTCCTTAGCGCCTGCCTTTGAAGCGATAAGAGCAGAAGTCTGAAGAGCAGTGTTATATCTTGCGCTGCCCCACTTTGCTTCCCAGTACCAGCCTGAGCCAGCCTTGCCGTCAATGTAGGTAGTTACCTTGTTCCAGTCGCCGGAGTTCTTAGTGATAAGAGCCTGGAGAATGCCAGCGCCCATACTTACGTTATTCCAGCTAAGAGTAGAGTAGATGCCCCACTTGCCGCCGTCCATTCCGGAAGAGCCGGCATCACTTGTGTTCATGTATGTATTGAGGAATTCCTTGTACTTGCTTTCACCGCAGGCGAGATACAGCCAGCCGGCAGCCCAAGCCTGATCGTCATAGTAGTCCCATGAATCATAGAATCCGCCTACACCGTCAGTAGCCTTCTTGTTGTACTTTGTAGAGAAGTCGAACAGAGCCTTAGCGTAGGTAAGGTCTTCTTCGTTGCCGAAGTTTGCGTAGTTAGCAGCAAGAGCAGCAGCGTACTCAGCAGCAATATCACTTGCGCCGGAATTTGTGGAGAATACCTTTCTGCTTGAAGGACCCTGCACCTCAGGAGGACACCATTCAGCGTGGTCAGCATTACCGTCGCCTACCTGGTAAACGAAGTTGGTAACTGTACCGCCTGAAAGGGTGGTAGATGCCTTGAAGAAATCAGCGAAGTAGTCTGTGATAGTCTGGAGATGACCAGCAGTACCAGTTGAATCGAATGCATCACCGAACTGATAGTAGCCCAGACCGAGAACAGATGCGGAGTAACCAGCGGGCAGACCGAACTTAACGTGGTCGCCAGCGTCATGGAAGCCGCCGTCTACGCCGTCCTGGGTGTGGCAGTTGCCTCTCCAAGAAAGCTGAGACTTGTCCTCAACGTGCTTACCGCACATATTTGCGTCATAGAAATAGAGGGAATACTGAAGGAGTTTTGCGTAATTGTCTGTGCTTTGAGCTGATGCGGAGAGAGAGGGAGCAACAGCAAAGCCGCTTGCAGCAGAACCAACAGCGATCATTCCGCTGAGGAGTGCTGATGTGATTTTTGTGGATATTTTCTTCATAATTTTTTCACACTTCTTCCTAAGTATTTACCTATAATATGCCTGTATTTCCATTATACAGTGTTTGTGGGCATATATTCATTACATTTCGGTTACAAAATGATACTTTGCGTAGAATACTGTGCTGAGATTACTTTCCGGCATCTACAATATGTACAAATCTTCCATAAATTGCTGTTCAAAACCTCAGTACTGCCCGATTATTGTTAAAACAACAAGCCTTGGACGTATCCATTCCCAAAAACCTTTCCTCATAAAAAATCCCCTGGTGAAATCTGCGGTAACGCCGCAGATCCCCAGGGGACAATAGTTTCAGACAAGCCAGTATTCGCCGTCGATCTCGTAGATGGCGAAGTTTATTTCGTTATCCAGGCGATTCATAAGGACGTATGTTCCCTCGCCGTTAAGGTTAAATGTGGAATATCCACCGATAGTCGCCATACGGCGTGAAGTAACCTTATCGGAGATCTTGCCCTCGCCCAGTGAATCAAGCGCTTCATCAAGCTTAGCGAAGTACTCGGCAGTATCAGGGTCAGTCTCGTCGGTGCAGGCAATAACCTCCATGTAGTCGATATTGAATCCCTCACCCAGACGGCTCTCAAGGCTGTCGTGGTACTGCTGGATATATGACTTTACATCGCTTGCGCCTGAATCCTCGCACATTTTTTTCAGGTACGGCGGATAGAATGATTTCTCCATAAGGTCAGCATCAACGGTATTGAGCGCATACATATAGTTAATTATCTTATGTATTTCCGGGTAAGTTTCGTCCCTTTCCTCAAAGAAGCGGCGGTCGAACTCGGTAGTTATCAGAGCTTCCGGATCGTACTCTTTTTCCATGCGGAAAATAGTAGCGCCGTAGGGCATTTCGTCCTCGCTTGCATTTTTAACGCTGTCGGCGTAGTCCTTGCCGTTATCACCGGTAAGTTCAGTACCGGAAGTATCGCTGCTATCCTGCTTATTGCCGCAGGAAGGCATTGCCAGCATCATAACTCCGGCAGCAGCCAGTGCAGCAGCTTTCAGAAGCATATTTCTCATATTATCACGTCCTTACCCAAAAGTATAATATCTGCCGTCTTTCTCAGCAACAACTATTTCAAAGTCCTCGATGAGAAGTGTCTCCGTGCCGTCAACGTCGCCCATGACATAGAAGTAAAGGTCGTAAAGCTTATCGGAGTTCTCCTTTACGAAATCATAGTAACCCTCGTCGAACATAGTATCCAGGTAGTCGAAGAACTCCGCTGGGTCTTCATTTCCGGTATACTCCGCCTTTACACGGGAAACCTTGAACGGTACTGCTGCACCGTCACGCCATACTCCCGAACCCTCGGCAGCCATATTCTCCAGGTTAGTACACTGTGACTCGAAGGAAGTGTCCAGACCGTACTCATAGTCTCTCTGGAGGGCAGTCTCCATATTATCAGCGTACTTATCGAACAGACACGCCTTGTAGCCCTCAAAATCGTGGTTAGCGTAGGCAGTAAAGTAACGCTCCAGCAGAAGCATTACCCCGGCAGGTATCTGCGTATCATCATAATACAGCTTAACGCCGGTAGCGCTCTGGCGGTAGCTTCCAAGTTCAGCTTCCTTAGCGCCTTCCTCCGGCTCGATTATATCAGTCACACCGTCCTCCTTGACAGGGATTATCACTTGTGAGGACTCGGCGCTGTTGCTTGCAGAATTTTCATCTACAGACACGTTGTTCTTGTCCTGGCAGCCTGTCATAAAGGCAGTCATTGCAAGCGCTGCCACCGCAGCAGTAAGTACACGTTTCAGCTTCAATACATTACCTCCGTTTCGTCTTCGGTATATCTTGGAAGACTTTCAGCCCATTTCTGTGCGGCTGAGCCTTCCGGTGCGTGTATAGCCACATCGGGAAGCCATTCCAGCCCCCAGTTTTCGTATATAATGTCAGGATTCATGATAGTCAGGTCTCTCAGTCCCTCGCAGGCGGTGAACGCCTCCTCACGGATATATCCGCAGGTAGCAGGGACAGTTATCTCCGTCAGTGACACGCAGTCAACAAATGCGCCACGGTCGATGCCGGTGACTGTTTCGGGGATATTTATACTTTCCAGCGAGGTGCAGTCCATAAAAGCGCCCTCACCTATAAGGGTCAGCGTATCAGGCAGAGTAACAGCCCGCAGGTCATACTTTGCTTCAAAGGCATAAAAGCCTATCTCCACCACCGGTGCATTTTCGATAGAGGAAGGAATGACGACCTCAGTCTCGTTGCCGGTATATCGTGTTATAACAGCACCCTTGTCGAGTATCTCATACTCAAAGTCAGTAGTTTCCTCGATATTGCGCTCACGGTCAGTAGGGCGCTCGGTAGTGGGCTGTGCGCTCTCAGTCTCCTGAACCTCCGGTGTCTCGGCTATGGGAGCCTCAGAGGAGGAGTTTCCAGATGCACAGCCGGCAAGTGTAAGGGCAAAAAGTGCCGTAATAGCGGAAATTGTGATCCTGTTCATTATTCTAACCTCACGTTTTGCTGAAATAATGATTGAAATGTGAACGATTGCTGAAATAATACGCCAGTCCGGGACTATCCAAGCCCCGAACCGGCAATTTTTTAGGCAACACCGCACAGAGATTGTGGTGCAGATGCGCAGTCAGATTTTTCGGCAGATTGTGCATAAATTTCGCAGGCATACTGACGTATGTCAAGAAATTTGTGTGCAAGATGCCGGAAAATATGCAAGCAGATGTGCC
>JAGBJO010000054.1 GCA_017934425.1 Ruminococcus sp. | reverse complement strand
GCCGATTTTTCCCGGCAAGTCTTTCTGTAGCCCAAGAAAGGACAAATCCTTACCAGCCTGTCGCCGGAAATAATTCCGGCGCATGGCTTTCTTCGGAAACCGGTAGTTTTCCATTGTATATCAGAAAATGCTTCACAAAAAGTAAATGCTGTTGCCGTGAATGTCTTAAAGGGCGCTATTGACAAATATTCCGGGATAGTATATAATATTTGCATAATTTAGCTAAACAAAGGGGGCGGACTATGAAAGACTTAGGCTGCGTACTTGCCGGTCTTACCAGGCTTTTTTTGCCGGCAGCACTGGTCGTTCTCTGGAGCAAAAAGGCGGAGACAAAAATACACCCGGCTATTGCGGCATTTCTGGCGTGCTTTCCCATTTTTATCATAGCCAGCGCCATTCGTTCCGGGTTCAGCCGTGAGGATATGATCGGTTTTTACGTCCGGCAGGGCATACTTTTCGGCATCTTCGAGGAGGGTGGAAAGTTCCTGATGCTGCGGTATATACTGACTTCCTGCAAAAGTCGGAATGACGCAGTTACTTACGGTATCGGACACAGCGCCTACGAACTTTTCGGCTCAGGGCTTTCCTGCTTTGGGCTTATTGGTACAGGTAACGCTATGTCAGCGATATTCCCGGTAGCTATATGGTCGGTGATTGAAGGAGCGCTCTGGACGGTGGGTCTGACTGTCATGATCTTCTACGGCATAGATACCGGAAAGTCCAGAATAACGCTTCCTGCTGCCATGCTGCTTCATGCACTTTGCAATATGACACATGGGATCCTTATCGAGTCCGCCACATTTGCTGTGAACCTGCTGTTTTATGCGGTGATATTCGTCTGCGCCTATATCTGCTGGAAGAAAATGGGCGAAACGGAAGCGGAATATCTGTAGCGCCAGAATTCCGGAGTAACCACATATCAAAAAACGCCATAGTACTCCTGACTTCGTATCAGGAATACTATGGCGTTTTATGCTTACATAAGTTCGCAGATAAGGTTGGAGAATTCAACAGGGTCTTCGATGCTCATGCCCTCGATGAGGAGTGCCTGATCGTAGAGCAGCTTTGCGTACTTGCCAAGCTTGTCAGAATCGCCTGCGTCGCTGAGAGACTTGAGTTTTCCGAATATCTCATGGTCTGGGTTCAGTTCAAGAACTCTCTGTGCGTGAATCTTCTGGTCGTTAGGCATAGAGTTGAGGACTTTCTCCATTTCAAGGGAGATCTCGCCCTCGCTGGTAAGGCATACAGGGTGGGATTTCAGGCGCTGTGAAAGTGTTACCTTTGCAACCTTGCCATCCAGAGCGTCAGCAAGGGTTTTCAGCATATCGGAGCTTTCCTCCTCCTTAGCTTTCAGTTCCTCCTTCTTCTCAGGAGTATCCAGACCCAGGTCATCAGCGGAAACGGACTTGAACTCCTTCTCCTTGTAGTTCATCAGAGTTCTGATAGCGAACTCGTCAACGTTGTCGGTCAGGTAGAGTATCTCAAAGCCGTTGTCCTTGACAAGTTCGGTCTGAGGAAGCTGTTCGATGCGCTCAACGCTTTCGCCTGTAGCGTAGTAGATGTACTTCTGGCTTTCAGGCATTGCAGAAACGTACTCGTCGAGAGTTACCAGCTTATGCTCCTTTGAGGAAGTGAACATAAGGAGGTCAACAAGCTTGTCCTTGTGCATACCGTAGTCGCTGTAGATGCCGTATTTAAGCTGTAAACCGAAAGCCTTCCAGAACTGCTCATACTTCTCACGCTCGTTCTTGAGAAGCTTTTTCAGTTCGCTGCTGATAGTCTTCTCGATGCTCTTTGCGATGACTTTAAGCTGTCTGTCGTGCTGGAGCATTTCACGGGAGATATTCAGTGACAGGTCTTCTGAATCAACCAGACCCTTTACGAAGCTGAAATAGTCAGGCAGCAGGTCAGGGCACTTGTCCATGATAAGAACGCCGTTTGAATAAAGCTGTAAGCCCTTTTCGTACTCTCTGGTGTAGAAGTCGAAGGGAGCTTTTGAGGGGATATAAAGCAGAGCGTTGTACTCAGGCATACCCTCGTTCTTGACGTGAGCGTATTTCAGCGGCTCGTTGTAGTCTATGAACTTCTCAACATAGAAGTGCTTGTAGTCGTCCTCAGTAAGCTCAGACTTGCTCTTTTTCCAGAGGGGAACCATGCTGTTGAGAGTCTCGATCTCAATAAAGTCCTCATACTCCGGAGCTTTTCCGGCAGCCTTGTCTTCCTCGGACTGCTCCTTGGGCTTGCTGTGGGTAACTTCCATTTTAACAGGGAAGCGGATATAGTCAGAGTACTTCTTTACCAGACCCTTGATGCGGTACTGGTCGAGGAACTCGCTGTAGTTCTCGTCGTCGGTATCGTCCAGAAGTTCGAGAATGATCTCAGTACCAACTGACTGCTTGTCAGCCTCAGTGATAGTATATCCGTCAACGCCCTCAGACTCCCACTTGTAAGCCTTGTCAGAGCCGTAAGCCTTTGTTATAACAGTAACTTTCTTAGCGATCATGAATGCGGAGTAGAAACCTACACCGAACTGACCGATTATCTGGTTATCTTCCTCCAGCTTGTTCTCGTTCTTGAACTTGAATGAGCCGGAATTAGCGATAGTACCCAGGTTATTTTCCAGTTCTTCCTCAGTCATACCGATACCGTTATCGGTGATCTTAATGGTACGGCTGTCCTTGTCGGCAGCTATCCAGATAGCGAAATCGTCCTTGGAAAGACCTACCTGGTCGTCGGTAAGTGATTTGAAGTAAAGCTTGTCGATAGCATCGGAAGCGTTAGAGATAAGTTCTCTGAGGAATATCTCTTTATGAGTATAGATCGAGTGGATCATCATATCCAGCAGTCTTTTGGATTCTGCTTTGAACTGTTTAGTTTCCATAAAAAACACATCTCCGTGAAAATTATTAGCACTCTCATACTCTGAGTGCTAATAATAGTATAGACCTTTACTGACCGAAAGTCAAGAATCAGGGAAAATGTTTACAATTTGTTCATATTTGGGCTGGCAGTATTTCTGTGTGGCACGGAAGGTACTTCACTGTTCCAGCATTTCCTCCGGCTCGCCGGAAGAAGCGTACCCCAAAAAAGAAAGAACCGAAACTGCAAAGTTACGGTTCTACAAGGTAATCAAGTAAATCGAGCGAAAATGTGATCTGTGGTCAAGCTGACTCCGCTTGTTATGAAGATTTTCGGAAGTTGTTATCAGTGAAGATACGTGCGAAGATAAGTCCCAGCGGCAGGGCAAGGACGATAAGAAACGCCTTGGAAAGCCAGAGTCCGCCGGTAGAGATATCGTTCAGTCCCATGTAGTAGATACCCTTGTACATGAACATTCCGGGAACCATGATAACGATAGACGGAACAGTAAGCGTGATTCGTGGGTAGCCGACTTTCTTGTGGAGGGCAGATGCCAGAAGTCCGGAACTGAGCGCACCGATGAAAGCTGCTGCTGCCACGGGAATGGGAGTGAAGTCGATAAGTTCAAGTCTTATGGTATTGGCTACCATGCCGATAAGTCCGGCTGTAAACGCAAGCTTTCTCTTGCTGTTATAGAGGAATGAGAAGCCGTAAACGCCGCAGAAGCTTGTGACAAGTCTCAGCAGGACTGTAACCACAGGGTCAAGTTCCAGTGCCGGGAAGTCAGCAGGGGAGAAGTTGCATATCATTGCGGTCAGCCAGCCGGTAACAGTGGCAGTCACGATTATTATGAGCGCATAGGTTATTCTCTCCAGACCGGAACGCAGGTCAAGCTTGGCAAGGTCGATACCACCGGTAATAAGCGGAAAACCGGGGATAATGAACAGCATCGAGCATATGTATCCTGCCTGGTGGACAGCGGACACGCCAAGGAAATGTTCCGCAAGCTTTATGAGAAAGACGTAAGTAAAGCACGCCGCCGCAACTCCGGCAGTAACGTTTCCCAATAGTGTGATATGGCGCTCCAGAAGTTTTTTCCGGACGAACTGTCCTGCAAATGCGCCGAAGAATGCGAATATCATCTCTACAGCGCCGCCGCCCAGCAGGAAAGTAAATCCGCAGCAGGCGAGTGCCGCAGCCGCCGCAAGGTTAATTGCTTTGTAGTTGGCAGGCATACTATTAAGTTTATCAAGTATCATATGGAACTGTTCAACGCTGTAGCGGTTCGCTCTTTCACTGAACCCGTCAGCGAACTCCTCAAGGGCGGTGAGCTTGTCGGTATTGATACCGGTATTGCTCAGGGAAATTGCGCTTGTGTAGCTTTCAGAACCCTCAAAGCAAGTGTACTCAATGGTCAGCAGACCGATATCGGCATTGCAGATTATATTAAGCGCACGGGAGATCTTGTTCATTGACGCACGCACACGCCATGCACCAGTACCTACGGACAGCATCATCAGTCCCACACGTCCAACGAGAGTAGCTTTTTCTTTCAGAGAAGCCTCCGAAGCCGGACAGACGTTTTCCTGGTCTATCATTTCATGCCATTCAACAGGCATATGTTGTTTCCTGAATTTACTCATATGACCACCTTAATAATGAATTATGTGATAGTCTTTCTGTCACACTGTTAAAATTATACCAAAGTATCTGGAAAATGTCAATTATAGAGCGGTTTAGCAGGTGACGAAATACTGTTGACAAAAAAACGGGTTTCTGGTAATATTTAATCAAAAGGAAAGGGGCGAATAATAATGCTGATGATATCAATTGCTGATATAGAACGAAAAGCCCAGAGCAACCACGCTCACGCCTTGCTCAGGGAGTGCCTGAAACGCAAGGGGATAGTGTACGAAAAGGGCGTATCAGCGGTAGTAAAAAACCAGTACGGTAAGCCTTCATTGGCGGACTATCCGGAGGTTCACTATAATGTATCTCATGCCGTAGGGATATGCGCCTGCATCGTGTCTGATACAGAGTGCGGCATCGACTGCGAAAAGGTGCGGGATTACCGACCGGGGGTAATGAAAAGAGCCTTCTCCGAGACAGAGAAAGCTCTTGTGGAAAATGCCCCTGACCGTGACCTTATGTTCTTCCGGCTGTGGACGCTAAAGGAATCATACATCAAGGCGATAGGAATGGGGCTGAGTTATCCGCTGAAAGATGCCTGCTTCGACCTTACCGAGTCTGGGATAGTTTCCGCACCGGAGGGTTACAGGTTCAGGCAGTATGTCCTGAAAGGCAGATATGTGGTGTCGGTCTGCGAAAGATCACAGGGTCTTGTTGACGATAAGGCGAGTGATAATGGTGGTGATGCTGGCGAAAAGTGAAGCGCCAAGCAGAGTGAGGCAAACTGTCATGTTTATGAAGCTGCTGACCACCATAGCAATGCCCATGCCTATAATTACTATTGGGATAGCAGTACTGCCGGTGATCCTGCGAAGCTGAATATTACGCTCGTCGGTTTCCTCGATGAACATTTGTTTCAGCTTATCCTCATTATGCAGAGCGGTATTGATCCTGAAAATGTAGAAGATCATTACCAGGAGTATTCCGCTGAAAAATCCCATAGTCAGGCTGCCGCCCTCTGACATGGGGAAAAGCCGTGACATGATGACGAAAAGCATACCGGAGAAGCAGAGATAGCAGCTAAAGAATCTTACTTTTCTCTCAAGTTTTTTTCTGAATTCGTTCATAGTTGATCCTCCTCATTGAAAATGAAAATGTCCTCGATGGTCATGCCGAAGAATACGGCTATCTTATGGGCAAGGAGCAGGGAAGCGTTGTACTTGCCGTTTTCGAGGGAGATGATAGTCTGCCGGGTGACGCAAAGGGCATCAGCGAGTTCCTGCTGAGTGATCTTGCCTGCTTTGCGGAGTTCCTGGATCTTGTTTTGCAAAATAACAGCTCCTTTCGATCAATGTAAAGTTCACTTTACAATAAAAGTATAGCACGCTTTACATAAAAAGTCAAGGGAGCTTTACATATTTTTCTTATTTAACTAATTTAATGCATGATTGGATACGTAATTAATCAATGCGTAATGCGTAATTCGTAATGCGTAATTAATGGTATCGCCTTGCGGCGATGATTTTAAAGATTTAAGAAAACCGTACATCTTGCAGTAACCAGCATCTTTAAAATTCGTGCCGTAAGGCACACCGCAATTACGCATTACGCATTACGAATTACGCATTATAAAATCATTCTGCTATTGACAAATCCGCAGGACGGTGCTATAATTGTGTTATAATTTTATGAATCAGCCTGAAACTGAGGGAAGGCGGTCAGAATCCGCCGCAGCAGTCACTACCGTGTGGGAAACCAAGTCGGGTCGCTCGTCAGGCTGAATGGTGGTCGCTTTTCGGACATATGGAGAAGCTGCACCGGCTTTGTGCGCCTTTTGTACATTTGCCGCCGCTTGTCCTTCTGTCTGTACAGAAGGCTTTTTTGTGCCGTGACTGCCGTATTTCAGGAGGAGATATATTATGAAAAAGACATTCGCTGTTACAGCCGCCGCTATGCTGATGCTTTCCTGCGCTGGCATGAGCGCTTTCGCTGAGGACGAGGCTGCGTCCGCTGAGGTTTACGTTACTATATCCGACGGAACCGGCGCTCTGCCCGTTTCTATGGAGAAGGTCACAGTTACCGATATCGACGGTGACAAGGAACTGACTATCAATGATACACTTTACTGCGCTCATGAGAAGTTCTTCGAGGGCGGCGCTGCGGCAGGCTATGAGTCCGGCGAGACTAACTACGGTCTGTCCCTTATGAAACTCTGGGGCATCGAGAACAATATGGGCTTCGGCTTCTTTGTAAATAACGCTTCTGCGTGGTCACTGACTGACAAGGTTACAGACGATGCTTTCGTTTCCGCATTCGTTTACAGTGATACTACAAACTGGAGCGATACTTATTCCTGGTTCGATGTAAATGTTGCTGGCGCTGAGCAGGGCGATACTATCGACCTTACACTTTCACGCTATAACTACTCCGCTACTGACGGTAACACTTCTCTCCCCGTGGCTGACGCTGTTATCCTTGTAAACGGCGAGGAGACTGAGTATAAGACTGACGCAGAGGGTAAGGTTTCCGTAACTTTGGATAAGCCCGGAAAGAACGTTATCAGCGCTAAGAGTACAAGTGCTGACCTGCTTATCGTTCCTCCTGCTGCTGTTATCGAGGTTCAGGGCGAGGAGACTACTACCGAGGAAGCAACTACTACAGCCGAGGAAACTACTACAGAAGCCGAGGAAACAACAACCGAGGCAGCTGAAACTACCGAGGCTGCACAGTCTACAGCTACAACTGCTGTCGCAACTACTGCAAAGGCTACTACCGCTGCTGCTACTACAAAGGCTGCCGCTACAACTGCTGCTTCAACTTCACCTAAGACTGGCGATGCTGGTACATTATCCGCTATGGTAGGACTTATCGCATCAGCAGTCGGCGCATTTGCTTTAAGAAGAAAGAATGACTAAGGGGCTGAAACGTTCCCTGAACGGTTTCTTTGCTCTGGTGTTTATACTGACCCTGATGCCGATGTGCGTATCAGGTCATGAGTATACCGTCAGTGAGGTAGAAAGCCTTGCTGACGGTATACTTGCTTATAAACTCAGCCAGAACGGAGCAGACAGCGTTCAGGACTGGATAGACGGCGCACTTGCTGACGGCGCAGGAACGTCCTCGGAGTGGTACGTTATGGCGCTGAGCCAGCAGGGGTATACCGATCTTGCGCCCTATGAAAATTCCCTGCTGGAGTATATTTCCTCCCACAATAAGCTTTCCGCAACTACTCAGCAGAAGCTTGCTCTGGCACTTTGTGCAGCCGGAAGTCGCGACAGCTATATTGAAGATACCGTCAGCGAAACTGTCGGTCAGCAGGGAATAATGAGCCTTATCTACGGGCTTCATATCATGAATAACGGCTACGGCAGTTCCGAGCGCAGAAGCGAGGTTATTGACGAACTTCTCTCATTGCAGTACGACGACGGCGGCTGGGCACTTTTCGGCGGCGTTGGTGATACTGACGTTACCGCTATGACCATTCAGGCGCTTGCCCCTGAGTACCCTTATGACCTGAGCGTTCAGGCGGCAGTTGAAGACGCTCTCGCTTTCCTCTCCGACCGTCAGCAGGAAAACGGCGGCTACAGCAGTTTCGGTGACGAAAACCCGGAAAGTGCCGCACAGGTGGTTACTGCCCTGTCTGCACTTGGTATCGACTGCGAAACAGATGAGCGGTTCATCAAGGACGGTAATACCGTCATGGACAGCATGGAGCGCTTTTCCCTTGGCGACGGCAGTTACAGCCATTTCGCTGACGGCGATATGAACGAGACTGCAACAGTTCAGGTGTACTATTCCTATGTGGCATATATACGAATGAACGAGGGTAAAAGTCCGCTGCACGTTTTTGATAACCGTGCCTCTGACGACGATGAACCTGAGCAGCAGGAAGTTCCCGGAACTGAGCCGGAAGCGCAGACTGAACCCGACGAAAACCGCAATGATACCCCGGCGGTAACAAATGCCCCGGCAGAAACTACCCCGGCGCAGACTGATGCCGCAAAGGGAACTACCGTCAAGGCAACAACTGCGGCAGCGTCCACCACATCGAAAACTTCCGGCACTTCCACTGTATCTTCATCTTCCGCAAGCACGTCACTTTCTGCACGGACGAAAGCTTCTTCAGGAAGTACCTTGAAAACCTCCGCTTCTTCTGAAACTTCCACCACTGTAACGGCGGCAGTTACATTCAAAGCAGAACAGCAGTCCGCAAACGGCGGCAGCTACAAGGGCAAAGCCATTGCAGCAGTCCTGATCGCAGCGGTGGTGCTTTCCCTTATCATATTCGCCGCCGGAAGACGCAATTACAAGAACTTCATTGCTGTCGGTATTGCAGCAGCCATAGCGATCGCAGTTATCCTGATGACCGACATACGAAGCGCAAAGGACTACTACAGCGGCGAAGTTCCCGAAAAATCAGGCGTTATCGGCACGGTCACCATGACTATACGCTGCGATACTATCGTCGGAAAGTCCGATTCAGAGTATATCCCTGAGGACGGCTGTATACTTGACGTTACCGACTTCCAGATTGAGGAGGGGGACACGGTTTTCGACGTTCTGAGCGAAGCAGCGCAGACTTACGGCTTGCAGGTGGAGAATACCGGTTCTTCCGGCAGCGCTCACGGACTTGTGTACATTGCCGGCATCAACTACATATACGAAATGGACTTTGGCGACTTGTCCGGCTGGGTCTACCATGTAAACGGCATCACTCCTTCCCGGAACTGCGGCGAATACGTTCTCTCCGACGGTGACGCTATCGAGTGGCTCTACACCACCGAACTGGGTCACGACCTGAACGAGGTCTACGAAGATGCGGCGATTCAGTGAGATAAGCCCGGCAGCGGCGGCACTGTGGTATCTCAGTGTTATGGGGATATCAATGTTCTGCAATTATCCGGTACTTGCGGCTATGACCATTGCAGGCGGCTGCATGGTATTCATAATGATCGCCGGTAAAGGTCACGGCAGGGAGCATCTTTTCTTCTGGCTGCTGTTTGCCGTCCTTGCCATTGCAAATCCCCTTACTTCCCACAACGGGCGGACAGTCCTCTTTGTCATGAACAACAACCCCGTCACCCTTGAAGCCCTGCTTTATGGCTTAAATTCGGCAGCGCTGATAGTTGGGGTACTTTATCTTCTGCGCTCGTTCACGATGATAATGACCGCCGACCGGCTTCTGTATCTGACCGGATTTCTTTCACCGAAACTTTCGCTTACACTGTCAATGGCGCTGCGGTTCGTGCCGCTTTTTGGCAGACAGTGGCAGAAGATAAGCGATGCACAGCGGGCAATGGGTCTTTACCGGGACAATAATTTCCTTGACGACCTTAAAGGACGTATGCGGATATTCTCCATACTGGTCACCTGGGCGCTGGAAAACGGCATAACCACCGCTGACAGCATGGAGGCGAGAGGCTACGGCTGCGGACGGCGATCACAGCTAAGACAATACCGCACCACATTGCAGGACGCTGTATTTATGGCGGCAGATGCGGTACTTACTGGAGTATGCGTATTCGCAGTTTGCAAAAACGGATTCCGGTTCGGGTTCTATCCGGATACATTTGTAGAAAAGCCCGGTATCAAAGGAATTTGCGGCATCATAGCATTCGGGCTGCTGATACTTATGCCGCTTGTTACAGAAGGGACGGTGAAGCTGAGATGGAGATACTTGCAGTCAAGGGTCTGACCTTTACATATCCGCAGACAGATGTCCCGGCAGTCCGGGAGGTGTCGTTTTCTTTGGAGCGTGGAGAACTGGCAGTACTCTGTGGCGCAACAGGCTGCGGAAAATCCACCCTGCTGCGGACGCTTAAACGTGAACTTGCGCCATTGGGGGAAGTTTCCGGAGAAGTGATGTTCTGCGGCGAGAAACTTGGTGAACTTTCCGAGCGCCGTTCAGCTTCCGGGATAGGCTTCGTTATGCAAAGACCGGAGCAGCAGATAGTTACTGACAAGGTATGGCACGAACTGGCATTCGGACTTGAAAACCTGGGAGTTCCGCCAAAGGAGATCGCCCGGAGAACTGCTGAAATGGCAAGCTATTTCGGGATAGGTGACTGGTTCGACCGGGACGTTTCCCAGCTTTCCGGCGGACAGAAGCAGCTTCTCAACCTGGCGGCGGTGCTGGTCATGCAGCCGGAGCTGCTTATCCTTGACGAGCCTACCGCACAGCTTGACCCCATAGCTGCTGCCGATTTCATTGCGACCCTGAAACGGCTTTGCAGCGACTTCTCCCTTACTATACTCATTGCAGAGCATCGTCTGGAGGACTTAGTTCCACTGTGTGACCGGCTTCTGGTCATGGAGCAGGGCAGACTTATCGCTGACGCTGCGCCTGCGGAGGTGCTTGGTGATCTCGGCGGCAGACCAGAAGTTATGGCAGGTATGCCGGCAGCTTCACGGCTGTTTGCAATGCTTGGCGGCGAGGGGAAAAGTCCGCTGACAGTCCGGGAGGGGCGCAATTTCATTGAGCAGAACTACGGAAACTCAGTCCGCAGCCTTGAGGAAAAGGAGTATACCGCTTTGGAAATTCCTGCGCTGGAATTCAGGGAAGTATGCTTCCGGTACAGCCGTGAGGGAAAGGACATTCTGGACGGAATGAGCCTGAAAGTATGGCAGGGTGAACTTCTTTGCATACTCGGCGGAAACGGCTCAGGAAAAACCACCTCCCTCCGTGCGGCAGCAGGACTTATCCGCCCCTATAGCGGTAAGATAGAGATTTTCGGGAAAAAGCTTGGAAAATACCGGGAACAGAGCCTTTACCGGGAATGTCTTGCCATGATGCCCCAGGACGTGCAGACGGTTTTCCTGAGGAATACTCTCCGGGAGGAACTGGAGGAATGTGGCGCTGACTGGAAGTCGCTGCCCTTTGACCTGTCGCCGCTTCTGGACAAGCACCCCTACGACCTTTCCGGCGGACAGCAGCAGCTTGCGGCACTGGCGAAGGTGCTTGCGTCGAAGCCAAAACTGCTCCTGCTGGACGAGCCAACAAAGGGACTTGATGCCCAGGCAAAGAGCGAGTTTACCGGAGTACTCCGGCGGCTGAAAGCTGAAGGCGTGACCATATGTGCAGTAACTCATGATGTTGAGTTTGCGGCAGAAGCGGCTGACCGTTGTGCAATGTTCTTCGGGGGACGGATAGTTTCCGAGGGAACGCCGGAGAACTTTTTCTCCTGCAACAATTTCTATACCACCGCCGCCAGCCGAATGACACGGGGCTGGTACGAAAAGGCGGTAACAGTATCTCAGGCGGCGCAGCTTTGCACCCTCAACGGCAGAAAGGGGGCAGGGCAGTGATCGTGATAAAAGACAGGGAACTGCGGAAATTTATCCGGGTGTTCGTGCCATTTGCGGCGATACCCATTCTTACCATAGCAGGTTCGGCAATGTTCGGCAGAAAGCGGCACATCATCATATCCCTGGGAGTTGCGGCGCTGGCGCTCTTGCTGTTTGCGGCAGGATTTGAGCGCAAGTCCACCGGCACACGGCGGCTTGTGATAGTATCAGTAATGACGGCGCTGTGCTTTGCGGGGCGATTCATACCGTTCCTGAAACCCATATCGGCGCTGACCATAATCTCCGGAATGTACCTGGGCGGCGAGGCAGGCTTCCTGGTGGGAGCGCTGACTGCCATACTCTCAAATTTCTACTTCGGACAAGGCCCCTGGACGGCGTTCCAGATGCTTGCCTGGGGAATGATAGGGCTTTTCGCCGGGATACTCAGCGAGCCGCTTAAACGAAACCGGCTGCTTCTACTGTGCTACGGCTTTGTGGCGGGAATCGGTTACTCGTTCATCATGGACATATGGACAGTTCTCTGGTACGCCGAGGGATTCCGCCTTGACCTGTACATTGCGGCGCTTGGAACGGCGATTCCCTACACGGTGTCATATGCGGTATCGAACCTGCTGTTTCTTAGTCTGCTTGCAAAGCCCTTTGGCGAGAAACTTAGCCGGATACAGATAAAGTACGGGATATAATTTTTGTTGACATAAAAGCGGCGTTATGCTATAATTATTACCAAAGGAGGGATAAAATGATACTTATTATCGAGGGCATGGCGATGTGCCTTATTATACTTATGGTATGCGTTATAGGCATTGCTTTTGATGGACCTGTAGGCTTGGTGACATTCTATGAAAAAGACGTTCAGGAAAGAGTGGTCGAACTTGGGCTTATCACAAAGGAGAAAATCAGGAAGAATGCGACAAAGGCGGCTATCGGAGTATTTGTTCCGATGGTATTCATTATCCCGTACATAGTTTATGGGATAAACGGCGCAGTTGGCTTCAAAGAGGGGCTGACGCAGATGTTAGTCATCGGACTGATGTATGGCTTATTTGACAGGCTGTTTATTGACTGGTTCTGGGTAGGCAAGACGAACGCCTGGAATATCCCCGGTACGGAAGATCTGAAACCCTACATTCCCAAAAGTGCGCTTATAAAAAAGTGGGTCGGTACACTTGTGGTACACCCGCTGTTTTATGTGCTTGTAGCCCTTGGAATGTCATTTATCCAAAAGTAGTTATACAAAATGCCCCGGAGTGATCGTGCGTTACTCCGGGGCATAGCTATATATATGCAAAAAAAAGGCTGCACACCGAAGTATGCAGCCAAAAATCATCGGACTGTCAGCAATTCAGAGAACTGAATTAGTCATTCTTCTTTCTTACAGTGAAAGCGCAGCCTGTGCAAGCAGCCAGAAGACCAGCAGCTACAGCCATGCCGGGGAATGCGTCACCAGTCTTGGGAGCGCCGGACTTAGCGGTTGTTGTAGCCTTAGCAGTTGTTGTAGCAGCCTTTGTTGTAGTAGTAGCAGCCTTAGTTGTAGCAGCAGATGTAGTAGAAGCAGCCTCAGTTGTAGCAGCCTCCTCAGTTGTAGTAGCAACAGCCTCTGTAGCAGCAGCCTCAGTTGTAGCAGCTTCCTCAGTTGTAGTTGCAACTTCCTCAGTTGTAGTAGTTGTTGTCTCTTCCTCAGTTGTAGATGTAGTCTCAGTTGTAGAAACCTCAGTTGTTGTAGTGGAAGTCTCCTCAGCAGCAGCGTCAGCGTCAGCAGCAACGGGAGCAATGGGGTCAGCATCGTCAGCGAATGCAGCAGGCAGAGCGCAAGCGCTTACAGCGAGAGTAGCAGAAAGAACTGCGATAGCAATTTTGTTGTACTTTTTCATAATAAAATCCTCCTTAAATTCCTTCGGACGGTTAATTTCCCGTCTCTGATATATACTATCGAACCAGTGACAGAAAAAGAGACAAAAAAATCAAAAAAATTTTTGTAATATAGTTAGTAGGCACTAACTATTGATTCAGCCACCAGTTCCCGAAGGCGAGATATGTGGCGAAAATGCTCCATAAAAGGTAGGGGAGATTGATGAGCGAAGCAAGGCGGCTGACTTTCCGGAAGCTTATGACCATAGCGAGGACAAGTCCGGCGAGGAGCGCCGCAAGGACTGCCGCAGCAAGGAGAAGCCTGAACCGGAAAAATACGATGCTCCAGAGGAAGTTTACGGAAAGCTGGGCGATGTATATTCCCAGAGCGGTGGAACGTTTTCCGCCGAAGTCGCTTTCGCTGCGCCAAATCATGTAAGCGCCCCAGCCCATGAGTGCGTACAGGATAGTCCAGACGACGGGGAAAACGAAACCGGGCGGTGCGAAAGGGGGCTGAATAAGTTGGGAGTAAAGACCGCCGAAGTCGCCGGCGATAAGGGCTGAGACTGCGCCCACAAGTTCTGCTGAGACAATGAATATCAGCAGTTCGGTAACACTGAATTTTTTCATAGCAAACCTCATTTCGTTTTTTCCCATTATATGCCAAAATCTCCCCAAATATAACACGCGAGCTGCGTCAGCTCGACCACACCCACGTTGACGCTTGCTTACGCTCGCTCACATGGTAGAAACGGTGATTTATCCGTCGCTCAACCAGATTTGTACTGGTACAGAGTTCTATTCTGGGAATTTTGTAAATTTGCCATTTTAAGTTCTACCGGAGAACTTTGTACCAAGGAAAACAAGGTTGAGCGACGGCAAAAGCACCGCTTCTGAAAAAGTAAGCGAGCCGTCAGGCAATCGACACCATGATATGTGGTCAAGTTGTCGCACTTGACCAAATTTGTACTGGTACAGAGTTCTCCGGCAGAACTTTAAAAAGGCAAGTTTACAGTATTTCCCGAATAGAACTTTGTACCAAGGAAAACAAGGTTGAGCGACGGCAAAAGCACCGCTTCTGAAAAAGTAAGCGAGCCGTCAGGCAAGCGACACCGTGATAAGCGGTCAAGCTGGCTCAGCTTGTTGACAAAAGGTGGGGGGTGTGGTATAATAAGATAACTAAAGGGGGGACGGCTGTGACAGATGCGATCATTAAACTCGATTACGCCGCACTTAATGCGATCCAGAACCATATGCGGTGCAAGCCAATGGATAAACTAATGACTGCGGTCACAAAGCTTGGCGACAAAGGGCTTGTGTGGATAATCACCGCTTTTACAATGCTGTTTATCCCGTCTTACAGAAAGTGCGGACTCTCCCTTATCTTCGGGCTTGCCGCAGGTCTTGTGTACGGCAATCTCATCGCCAAGAACCTTGTCCGCCGCAACAGACCTTGCTGGGTGGACGGCGATATACCGCTTCTTATTGAGATACCGCTGGACTTCTCTTTCCCTTCATGTCACACAATGTCATGCTTTGCGGCTTCGTTCGTTATTATGCACTATGACAGGCTTATTGCGATCCCGGCACTGATATTCGCCGCATCAGTGGCATTTTCAAGAATGTACCTGTATGTACACTTCCCTACAGACGTGGTTGGCGGAGTACTTCTGGCAATACTGGTTTACTACACAGCCATAAATATAACAGAGCATTTTTTCCCCTGAGTCCTCAGGGGATTTTTTTATAAAAAAACTGCTTCACAATGGCTTTTCCACACAATTGTTACAAAATATTAAATTCCGCCGGAAACCTATTGACAGCGCTATATTTTGGGTGTAGAATAAATATGTACGACATTGCAGAAACTCGGTTTTATGGGTTGACAGAAGATTTAACAAAAGGGTGGTTAAATGGTTTTCAGCAGTCTGGAATTTATATTTCTGTTCCTCCCTGCATTTATGGCAGTTTATGCGCTTACCCCGAAAAAGCTGAAAAATGCGGCTATTTTCTTGGGAAGCGTTATTTTTTACAGCTTTGGCATCGGTGACCAGACAATATACGTCTACATATTCCTGATGACAATACTTGTCAACTTCATCATAGGTCAGTTCATAGGCGCTTACCGTAAGAAAAAAGGAAGGCTATGGCTTGTCATAGGCATTATATTCAACTTCTGGTGGCTGGTGTTTTTCAAGTACAGCGGTTTCCTGTTAACAAATCTGAATTCCTTTACCGGAAGCAGTTTTACCGTCAAGGACATTATACTCCCTATAGGCATAAGCTTCTATACCTTCCAGAACGTTTCCTACATTATTGACGTTTACCGTGGCGACGCTAAACCTGAGAAAAACTTCATCAACTACGGCGCTTACATCACCATGTTTCCTCAGCTTATTGCCGGCCCTATCGTAAAGTACAAGACAGTAGCAGAACAGTTGAAGTCCCGCACTCATTCCGCAAAGCGTGTGGAGGAGGGTCTGAAAACTTTTACTATCGGTCTGGGTTATAAGGTTCTCCTTGCAAACCGCCTCGGCGGTCTGTGGACGGAGATAAATAATATCGGCTTCAGCAGTATTTCCCCACGGCTTGCCTGGATGGGAATATTCGCCTACTCCTTCCAGCTTTACTTCGATTTCTGCGGCTACTCCAAAATGGCGATAGGTCTTGGCTGCATCATGGGCTTCGACATTCCCCAGAACTTCGATAACCCCTATATGTCCACGACTATGGGCGAATTCTGGCGCAGATGGCATATGACGCTGGGAAGCTGGTTCAGAGAATACATATATATCCCCCTTGGCGGAAACAGAGTAAGCAAGGGCAAGGTAGTCCGCAATTACCTGGCAGTCTGGCTTTTCACCGGCATCTGGCATGGCGCAAGCTGGAATTTCGTCATCTGGGGACTTGTGCTGTTTGCACTTATCATGCTTGAAAAGTTTGCGATCGGTGATGTTCTGACGAAAATACGCCCTCTGGGTCACCTTTACATGATAATGGTGATACCTATAACCTGGCTTCTTTTTGCCGTTACCGATTTCCACCAGCTTGGCGTTTACTTCTCTCGCCTGATACCGTTCTTTACAAAAAGCACAGTTGTCGTGAACAGCGAGGATTACATTAAATACTGGGGAATATACGGTAAGTTCTTCGTGGCGGGACTTTTCTTTTCCACAACGATCCCTGGAAAGATATACAAGAAAATGAAGAACTCTGTGTTCACGTCCTTTGTTCTGCTTGCGGTTTTCTGGGCATCGGTTTATTGTATGTACATGGGAATGAATGACCCGTTCATGTATTTCAGGTTCTGAGGGAGAGGGATAAATGAATAATTTTAAAAAGCATTCGTATACTTTTATACTTGCGATAACCTTTTTTGTGATGTCGCCATTTATGATACACAAAATATGGAAAAACAGCGCAGACGCCAAGAAAGCTGAAAAGACTCCGCCGGCACAGGTTCAGACGACTACCGCAGCAACGGCTGAGGAAAGCAATAATACACCGGAAGCTGCTGGTACTCCGGAGGCAGATGGCGAAGTTCAGCAGGCAGAAGCCCAGGACAGCACAGGTTCGCAGGACGATGCAGATGCCGCAGCAGTTAATGAAACCAAGACAGCGGAGGTGGAGTATCAGACAGTGGGAAGAAGCTATTTCGACGATGCACTTTTCATAGGCGACTCCAGAACTGTTGGACTGAGCGAATACGGTACACTGAAAAACGCAGAGTACTACTGTGATATCGGTCTTTCCGCAGCCGGAATGAACAGCACTTCCGTTAACGGCGTAACTTTCGACCAGGAGATAGATTCAAAGCAGTACGGTAAAATTTACCTGATGCTGGGAATCAATGAGTGCGGCAACGACTTTGAGTCCACTATGACCGCTTACAGGGGCGTTGTGGAGAAGCTTAAAGTCCACCAGCCTGATGCGGTGATATACCTCATGGCTAACCTGCACGTTGCCCAGAGTGCCGAGACAGGCGCAATAAGTAACGCAAATATCGAGAATCTGAATTCGGGTATCAGAACCCTTGCTGATAACAAGCGGGTGTTCTACATCGACGTAAATGAGGTCTACACCGACGAAAACGGCTACCTGAAAACGGATTACAGCTTCGACGGTGTTCATCCCTACGGTGAGTACTACGTTATGTGGTGCGACTGGCTCTGTCAGCACGCAGTTGTGCTGGAGGACACAGCCGCAGGTGCAGAGGAGACTTACACCGAGGCAGTTCCCGAAGAAGCTACAGAATGACAAAAACCCGGAAGCGGCAGAAATAAGCCGTTTCCGGGTTTTTTTATATTTCAGTAAATGCGTCGCTGACTGTCTGGCATACCTGTGCAAAGTAGCCGGCAGTACGCAGTTTTTCACAGCATATCTGTGCCTGCTCCTGCGTCTCGAAAAGACCGAATACAGCCGAGCCGCTTCCTGTCATTACTGCCCTGAGAGCGTCCTTGTTCAGCATGACAGACTTGATACTGTCCACTTCCGGCAGACTTATCGCCTGTTCAAAGAGGTTGCCGAAGTGCTTGAAGCAATCCTTATCGCCGGACTGTATAGCCGCTTTGAGTGCCTGAGCGTCCGGGTGGACTGGGGCAGGAAGGGAGTCGATAAGCCGGTAAGCTTCGGCGGTAGATACGCCTTCCCTGCCTTTGCCAATGACCAGGATACGTCCGGAATAATCTGCAATAGGCTTTATATTCTCACCAATGCCGGAAACGTAAGCCGTTCCGCCAGTGAGGAAGAATGGAACGTCAGCCCCAAGCTTTTCCGGGGTAGAATAGGTCTTGCCGGTAAGCCTGTTCAGGCAGTAGAGAACAGCCGCAGCGTCAGTACTTCCGCCGCCCATTCCAGCCTGTGAGGGGATACCCTTGACAATGCGGATATTGCAGCCGAAGCCGGGGTTTTCCTCGAAAAAGCGCATTGCCGCCTTGTAAGCGATATTGCGCTCATCGCAGGGGATAGGGTCAGCGCTTGCGAATTCCTCCGGAACTACGCACTCCAGGCTTATGCCTGAGGGAGTGAGTTCCACGGAAACAGTATCGTAAAGTCCGACGGTCTGGAAAACGCTTTCGATGCTATGATAGCCGTTTGGGAGTACTCCTGTAACGTCCAGGCAAAGATTGACTTTAGCCGCAGCCTTTACGGTAATGCGCTCAGCCATTTTTCTCGTCCTCCAGCTTTTTCAGGAATTTCTCAATGCGGTGCATAGCCTCCATAAGGTGCTTCATTGAGTAAGCGTAGGAGATACGGATATGACCCTCGCCGCTTTCACCGAAAGCAGTTCCGGGAACGGTAGCCACTTTCTCCTCGTAAAGCAGTCTTTCGCAGAATTCCTCGCTGGTAAGACCTGTACTCTTTATGCAGGGGAACACATAGAAAGCGCCCTCCGGATTGAAGCAGGTCAGACCCAGCCTGTTGAATTCGCCAACAAGGTATCTGCGGCGGATATTGTATTCGTCAGTCATTTTAACTATCTCGCCGTCGCAGGAGTTGAGCGCTTCAACAGCGGCATTCTGGCTTATGTACGGACTGCACATGATGCCGTACTGGTGGATCTTTGCAATCTGAGTGATTATCGGCTCAGGTGCGGCAACGTAGCCCAGTCTCCAGCCGGTCATGGCGTAGGCTTTCGAGAAGCCGTTAACGTAGATAGTACGCTCAGCCATGCCCTCAAGCTCGATAATGGAGAAGTGCTTTCTGCCGTAGGTGAGTTCGGAGTATATCTCGTCTGAGAGTACCATTATATTGGTATCTCTGAGAACCTCAGCAATAGGTTCTAAGTCCTCACGGGTCATGATAGCGCCGGTGGGATTGTTGGGAAAGGGGAGTATCAGCAGCTTTGTGCGGTCAGTGATGCGGCTTTTCAGTTCATCAGCCATAAGCTTGAAGTTATTCTCTATCTTTGTGGGGATAGGGATAGCCACGCCGCCAACAAGTTCCACAAGAGGGGCATAGCACACGAAACTTGGCTCGACGATAAGAACTTCGTCGCCTGGGTCGATAAGACCTCTTACAGCCAGGTCGATAGCCTCAGAACCGCCTACAGTGACGATTATCTGGTTATTCTCGTCGTAGTGGACGTTATGCTTTTTCTCGATGCGCTGGCTTATAGCGGTTCTCAGGGGAGCAAGACCCTTATTCGGACCGTAGACGATATGCCGCCTTTCAAGAACCTGTATAGCAGCCTTGCGTATGACCCAGGGAGTAGAGAAGTCCGGCTCGCCAACGCCCAGGGAGATAACGCCTTCCATAGTACCGGCGATATCGAAGAACTTTCGTATGCCGGAGGGTTTCATCTTCTTTATTTTGCCGGATAAAGCCTTATCGTAATCTATCACGCTTAACACAGACCCCTTTCATCGGGTTCTTCACCGTCGATGAAGATGCCCTTTTCCTTGTATTTTTTCAGCAGGAAGTGAGTAGCAGTAGAGAGAACGCCGTCGATAGTGGAAAGTCTCTCGGAAACGAAGAAAGCCACGTCCTTCAGGTCGTTGCCTCTTACCTTGACAGCCAGGTCATACGAACCGGAAACCAGTGAAACGCTCTCCACCTCGTCGTACATCATGATAGTCTTGGCGATATCATCGAAACCGCAGTCACGCTGAGGAGTTACTTTAAGCTCGATAGTGGCGTACACGGTATTCTTATCGTACTTATCGTCGTCAAGGATAACGCTGTAGCCCTTGATGATACCCTCGTCCTCAAGGCGCTTGATCTCGGCGGCAGCCTGCTGCGGTGTTATGCCCAGCATCTCGCCCAGCTCTGTGTTGGAAACACGGGCGTTCTGCTGTAATATGCTGATTATCTGGTTTTTCATTATATCAGATCCTTTCATTATATGTTAAGAAAGACAGGCTTTCTGTTTTTGAAGTAGGTAATGCGGTCGAAGCCGGCTTCTTTTGCGATCTTTATACCGGTTGGGATATCAGCGCCCAGGTCTGCGACAGTATGAGCATCAGAGCCGATGGAAAGGAATTTTCCGCCCATATTCCTGAAAAGCCGGGTGTACTTCACACCGGGGAAGCAGTCGCCAAAGCCCTGACGGATACCGGAGGTATTTATCTCGATACCGCAGTCATTCCGGGCAAGTTCCCGGAAGCAGTCAGCAATGATGTCGTCGAAGCGGCTTATATCCGGGCATATATTATTCCGGCACTTCATATATCTCAGGCAGTAGGTGATATGACCGAGAACGTCGAATTTACCCCATTTAGCAAGTTCCAGGCACTCCTTGAAATAGCGCTCAAGGAGATCGAGTATCTCACTTTCGGACATATCCTCGTACTTTATGAAGTAGAAGTCCTTTTCGTCCTTTATCTGGTGAACGGAGGCGATAATGAAGTCAAGGCGGCTGTCGCTGGCGACGATATCAGCGATATCCGGGGCAAGGATCGCCTGACCCAGTTCAGTGCCGCAAAGGAGGTTGATCTTCCCCTGGTACTTCTTTTTCAGTTCAGTGACAGCGGAAACGGAGTTCTCGAAGTCGCTGGCGTAGTCGAAGTCCTCGCTGAGGTCAGTTTCGCCGTAGTGTTCCTTTGGAAACCACCAGTTGCACTCGCAGTGGTCGGTAATGGCGTAGGCATCGAGTCCGAGACTGATAGCTTTATCTATCATTTCGATGATATCCGCCTCAGAGTCCATAGAGTACTGAGTATGTGTGTGGCAGTCGATCAAATCATATCACCTCTATTATGTAATTCGTAATTCGTAATGCGTAATGCGTAATTATTGCTGCGGTACATTCACGGTATATCCATACGATTTTTGTAAGGCATGGTATGCGGCAGTATAGTTCTGTTCCAGAAATAGTGGAACGGTATTACGCATGACGAATTGTGTATTATCTATTATACCACATTTTTAAGTAGTTGGCTATAGTTTTTCAGAAAATTTCCTGTAAAAAAATAAAATTGGCAAAACCCCTTTATTTTTATGAAAGAGTGTGCTATAATAGAAGTAATATCGAACTCAGGAGGTTTTAAATTATGAGAGCAGTTATTACTGTAATTGGTAAGGACAATGTGGGTATTCTCCACAAGGTCAGCGGAATATGTGCTGAAATGGGCGCTAACGTTATTGAGGTAACTCAGAGCGTTCTTCAGGATATGTTCGCTATGATAATGCTTGTGGACATCACAGGTCTCAGCGGCGACTTTTCTGAAATGGTGGACAAGATGACCGCACTGGGCAACGACCTGGGTCTGTCTATCCACACAATGCATGAGGATATCTTCAACTCAATGCACAATATCTGAGCCGTTACGAAAGGATCATGTTAAATGCTTAACGTTTATAATATACTGGAAACTATCAGAATGATCCAGGACGAGTGCCTTGATATCCGTACAATTACTATGGGTATCTCTCTCCTGGACTGCATAGATACTGACATCGACAAGGCTTGCGAAAAGGTCTACAACAAGATCGTAAAGTGCGCTAAGAACCTTGTTCCTGTAGGTCAGCAGATCGAGAAAGAGTACGGTATCCCGATAATCAACAAGAGAATCTCCGTTACTCCTATCGCAATGCTGGCGGCTGCCTGCCCCGGCGAGAACCCTGTGAAGTTCGCAAAGGCTCTCCAGCGAGCAGCAGATACCTGCGGAGTTAACTTTATAGGCGGCTATTCCGCACTTGTACATAAGGGATTCAGCGCAGGCGATGAGGCACTTATCCGCTCTATCCCGGAGGCTCTGGCTGTTACTGAGAATATATGCTCCTCAGTTAATATCGGCTCAACAAAGTCAGGTATCAACATGGACGCTGTAAAGCTCATGGGTCAGATCGTCAAGGAGACTGCTGAAAAGACAGCTGACCGTGACTGTATCGGCGCTGCTAAACTTGTTGTATTCTGCAATGCTGTTGAGGATAACCCCTTCATGGCAGGCGCATTCCACGGCGTTGGCGAGCCTGACTGCGAGATACACGTCGGCGTTTCAGGACCTGGTGTTGTACGTGCGGCACTTTCAAAATATCCCGACGCTTCCATAAACGAGCTTGCTGACATAATCAAAAAGACTGCATTCAAGATCACCCGTATGGGTCAGCTTGTTGGCGCAAGAGCATCTGAACTCCTCGGCGTTCCTTTTGGTATCGTTGACCTGTCACTTGCTCCTACTCCGGCTATCGGAGACAGTGTTGCTCATATCCTTGAGGAAATGGGTCTGGAGATGTGCGGTACTCATGGTACAACAGCCTGCCTTGCAATGCTCAATGATGCAGTAAAGAAGGGCGGCGTAATGGCTTCCTCCACCGTTGGCGGACTTTCCGGCGCATTTATCCCCGTGTCCGAGGACGCTGGTATGATAGACGCAGCAGTTGCAGGCGTTCTCAGCCTTGAAAAGCTGGAGGCTATGACTGCGGTTTGCTCAGTTGGTCTGGATATGATAGTAGTTCCCGGAGATATCGCTCCTGAGACTATATCCGCTATCATCGCTGACGAAGCTGCTATCGGTATGGTAAATACCAAGACTACAGCAGTTCGCCTTATCCCGGCTATCGGCAAGAAGGAGGGCGAGACTCTCGAATTCGGCGGACTTCTGGGAAGCGGCCCTGTAATGCCTATCAGGGACAAGTCTGCGGCTAAGTTCATAAACCGTGGCGGACGTATCCCTGCACCTATGCACAGCCTTAAAAACTAAGTTCTACATCTATACCGCTGCTATCGGTGGGAATCCCACGGTAGCAGCGTTTTTTTTCGGAGGTAAATATGAATATACGATTTACTGAAACCCAGTGGGAGCGTATGACCAATCACATCAAAGAGTACTATGACGAAATAGGACGGGTCAAAGATGCTTTCCACAATGGTATGCTGTTCGGCGGAACTTGCTATGCTGTTGGAATTGACGGAATATCAGCAGGATTTATGTCCGTAAGCGACGGCTGGGACGGTGGGAAGATGCTGACCGGATTCCACCTTACTGAAAATTACCGCAGCGCCGCAGGTGATGTGCTTATGACGCTTATCAGGGATTACGATGTTCGTGCAGCGCTTACTGCAACAAATGACAAGGAGTTCTGCTCGGTGATAATGCGTGTTCCCTCCGGCACTTTCCGCACTCAGGCTTACAACTATACCTACGGCGAACCCGATAAGCCGGCAGATTTCCCTGCGGAATGTCTCACCGAGATCAGGGCAGACGAACTTGACCGTCTCGACAGCGAGACAGACGGTCAGTGGTCAGACTGTCTCCATGACCCGGCGCTCCACTTCTATAAGCTGGAAAAAGACGGCGAAATACTGGGCTACGGCGCTTACTGCACCATGCCATTCAACGAGGACTATGCGGACATCGGAAACTTCACCCTTCCCCAGTACCGCCGCAAGGGTGTGGGCAGAAGTATTCTTATCCACCTTGCACAGGTAGTCCGTTCAAAGGGACTTGAACCCGTTGCAGGCTGCTGGGCGGGCAATATGGAAAGTATCCCGACGATAAGAAGCGCAGGATTCATTCCGGAGAACAAGCTTTGTTATGTGCAGTTTGATTGAACTTCTTGAACGCTTCGGTGTTGAAAACTCTGAGACAGTGCCGATAAATACCGGACACATCAACTCCACCTACATGGTCACTTCCCCGGAAAACCGCTATATACTGCAATCCGTCAGCGGCAGGGTGTTCCATGACCCGGAGGCGGTGATGAGGAATATTACCCGGCTCATGGACATTTTTCAGGGCGAGGAACTGGTGAAGATACCGGAATACCTGGCAGCCGGTGGAAAATTCTTCGTCCGGAGCGGAGGTGAAGTGTGGAGAATGTACCGGTTTACCGAATCAGCCGGGAAAATTGACCGCTTTCAGCAAGGCTTTGCTATCGGGCGGTTTATACGGCGTGCGTCACTGGCGAACTTCCAGCCGGAGCAGGTTCTTGAGGGCTTTCACGACTACCGGAGTTACTTCCGGAAGTACGAAAAGTCCGGCGGCACTGACCTGGAGTTTTCCCGGATAGGGGAGATGATAGGCGAAAGTTTCAGCGGAGTGAAGAAGCGAGTGATACACGGCGACGCAAAGGCTGATAATATCATATTTGGCGAAATACCGACGGTCATCGACCTTGACACGGTGATGCTCCACTACTGCGCTATCGACTACGGTGATATGGTTCGCAGCGCTGAGGACATGGGTGAAGTCCGGGAGATAACTGCCGGATTCGCAAAGGGTCTGGGCGGATTGCTGACCCCGGCGGAGGTCCAGAGTTTGTACTTCGGCGCACTCTGGGTGACGGCGGAACTTGCCATGCGCTACAGAACCGATGCCCTCACCGGCGAGGGCTACTTCGGAAAGTCCCGTGAGGACTGCGAAAAGCGGTGCAGTCAGCTAAGGCGCAAACTTGATTGGCTAAAAGAAAACGAGAAGCAGATACGGGAAATTATCCTGAAGTGCTTCGGCTGAAAAAATGCCCCTGAGCGAATGAAAATTGCTCCGGGGCATTTGTATTATGGCTATTCGCCCTGAGGAACGTCCTCGTTCAGGCTTTTGTTGCGGTAATTCAGGTTAGTGCGGAGGGTGTAGCCCTGGCTTTCCCAAAAGCTGTTCGCCGGATCGTTGTCCTTGAAAACCAAGCCGAATATCTTGCTGATGCCCTCTTTTTTCAGGACTTCCTCAGCAGTCAGGACAAGCCTTTGTGCAATACCCTGGCGGCGGAACTCCGGGTGTACGCAAAGGTGGTGAACTATAGCACGTCTGCCGTCGTGACCGGTGAGGATAACTCCGGCAATGCTGTCTGAATCCGCATCATACGCCAAAAAGCAGGTGTTGGGATTGCGTATGAGGTATTTCTCAATGCCCTCTCTGCTGTCGTCAACAGGATTCAGGGCACGCTTTGACTGCTCGGTACTGCACCAGAGCTGGTAGATGAGGTCATAGTCCCCGATGACCACGGGTCTTATCTGGATATTCATGGTTTCAAGCCTCCTTTTTTAATGGTGAGCCTTTATTATATCAGGTTTTTGCGGTAAATGCAATGTGCAATTTGTACAAAATTTATGTCGGATATGATAAATCTGTTGACTTTATAGGTGTGCGGTGATATAATGGTTAAGTAAATTTATAAAGGAGGGTAAAACTTTGAAAAACTACAAAACATCACTGGGCTACGGCTTAGTCATGGTGATGATCGGATTATGCCCGCTGATACTGGGCGTTATCGTCACCTCAATTTTCAAGTCGCCGGAACTGGAGACAGTCATAGTGCCTGTATGCTATCTCCTGGGCGGAACACTGTGCCTGCTCTTTGCGGGAAAAATGCTTAAAGTGGACATAAAGAGCCACGTCAGAAAGCCTGAGACAGCCACTCTTGTGCTTGTCGTAATTGCGGCGATAGGCTGGGCTTTGGCGGACGTTTTCCTCGTGAACAGGGAATCGCTTCTCGCCAGTGAACAGGACAGCTACTCGGCAATGGATTACATAGGCGCATTTATAATGGCGTTTATATCGCCAACTGCGGAGGAACTTATCTTCCGCCTGGGAGCGTTGACGGTCATGCTCGCCGGCGCAAACGGCAGCAAGGTGAAAACAGCGCTGTCAGTGGTTATGACCATACTTCCCTGGATGCTGATACATTTCCCGAAAACTTCAAAAAGAGCCGTTGACATCGTGCTTGTTGGAATCGTTATCAGCCTTATCTACATAGCGTCGAAGAACGTGGTCTATGCAATAGCGTTCCACATGACAGCCAACTGTGTAACTGCGCTGTCGATGTTCACATTCCGCTTCCTGCTTGCCCACAATATCCTTTTGTATGTGGGAATAGCAATGTTCGTGGTCGCCATGCCTGTGGCAATTGTGAAGATGTGCAGGGAAAACAGCGGCTCGTTCCGGACAATGGTAACGGCTGCGGAATAAAAAGTTTTAGCCATAGTATTTCTGGTGTAAGGTTAGAAGTACTATGCACGGCAACAGCATTTTCTGATATACAATGGAAAACTACCGGTTTCCGTAGAAAGCCATGCGCCGGAATTATTTCCGGCGACAGGCTGGTAAGGGTCTGCACCCTCTTGGGTATCCGGAAAACTTGCCGGTAAAAATCGGCAAAGGTGGGGAAAAAGGGGGTTTAGGAAAGGGGAGTCCAGAGGGGAAAACCTAAGGGGGAAAAGGGGGAGGGAATGCCGATTTTTGTCGGGTTTAATTAGTCCCTCCCCCTTTTCCACCTTGGGTTGTCCCCTTTGGCGGAACGTCCGTAAAACAGACAAATTTAGTAAAAGAAACGGGCGACTTAAATAATTCCCAAAAAGTAAATGCTGTCACCCTGAAGTACTATGGCAGTTTTATTGACAATGCAGAAATGACGTGCTATAATTGTTACTAACATTGATTGGAATAAAGCTGGTGATGATTATGAATAAAATTTGGATAGGCGCATTGATTTCATTGATCTTAGTGATTATTTGCTGGTTTGGATTTAATATAGATAACTTTGAGATAATTCGCTTTATGACTACTGCATATTCAGCTATATTATTTGTTTGTTTTCTATTTACCTGGGTAATAAAGCTGATAAAAGAAAGCATTTCTCCTTATTGTGTTTTTGCTGTAGTCAATTTTTTTATCGGAATAGGTATTTCCATATTTTCAGTTTATGATATGAAGAGCCATGCAGATGAATGGTTCGGAGGATTGGTCGGCGCTGTATTATTAGTTTATGTCGTTCCGTTTATCATAATTTTGCTGATAATTGATTTTATTATTTGGAGGATAAGTAAATCAAAGAAAAAACGCTGATTTTGCTTATCAGCCGAAAGAACAAAATGCCCCTGAACGCTTGAAAAACGCTCAGGGGCATTGTTTAAATATGTGAGCCTGATTTAACATAACAGAAAAGCCATAGTATTTCCGACCTTGCATCAGAAACACTATGGCTCAAATTTCTATATTAGAGGAGTATTGTTAATTACTCAACAGGAACAACCCAGCCGAATGTATCCTCAACCTTGCCCCACTGGATACCAGTCATTGTATCATAGAGCATCTGAGAGATCTTGCCGATCTTGTTGCCGTTGATCTCCATAACCTTGTCGCCCCACTTCAGGTGACCAACAGGTGAGATAACAGCAGCAGTACCTGTACCGAATACTTCGTCCAGCTTGCCAGCATCGTAAGCGTCAGCGATCTCCTGGATATCAATGCGTCTTTCCTCTACCTCAAGACCCTTAGCCTTGCAAACTTCGATAGCAGACTTTCTTGTGATACCGGGGAGGATAGAGCCCTGGAGCATAGGTGTAACTACCTTGCCGTCGATTACGAAGAAGATGTTCATAGCGCCAACTTCCTCGATGTACTTCTGCTCAACGCCGTCCAGCCAAAGAACCTGTGAATAGTTCTGCTTGTGAGCCTCGTCCTGACCGATCAGGGAAGCTGCGTAGTTACCGCCAGTCTTAGCGAAGCCCATACCGCCTCTTACTGCACGGACATACTTGCTCTCAACGTAGATGTTAACAGGGTTCAGACCAGTCTCGTAGTAAGCGCCTGAGGGTGAGAGAATGATGATGAACAGGTAATGCTCACCGGGCTTAACGCCGAGGAAGGGATCAACAGCGATGATGAAGGGACGGATATACAGTGACTCGCCGTCCTTTGAGGGAACCCAGTCCTTCTCGATCTTCAGCAGTTCCATAAGGCACTGCATACCAAGTTCCTCAGGAAGCTGGGGGATAACCAGTCTCTCGTTGGACTTGTTCAGTCTCTTGAAGTTCTCCTCGGGGCGGAAAAGCTGAACCTTGCCGTCAGCAGTACGGTAAGCCTTCATACCCTCGAAAACTTCCTGACCGTAGTGGAAGCACATAGCAGCAGGTGAAAGCTCGATAGGAGCGTAGGGCTTGATCTCAGGATCGTGCCAGCCCTGACCCTCATCGTAGGGCATAACGAGCATATAGTCAGTGAAGATATGACCGAAGCCAAGCTTATCGCCGGGCTGGGGCTTAGCCTTGAGTGAATTAGCCTTTGTGAATTTGATTTCCATTATGTTCAACCTTCTTTGATAAATTTCTCCCGCACATCATTGTGACGGAGATAACACTTAGTTAACTGAGAAGTAGTTCTTCTCGTAGATCTTCTTGCATATCATAACAGCAGCAGCGGCGCTTCCCACCGCAAAAATAGTTGCTGAAAGGGATACAGCCAGAACGATCTTTCCTTTTTTAGTCATAGGAAATTCCTCCTTTACCAAGCGTGGGGGATTCTTCAATAATAAATTATACCATATTGGCGGAATATTTTCCATAGGAATCCAAGAAAAAGATGCACAAATATTGCTGTTGAAAACTGTGAGTAATGCAGATCATTCGTCAAAAGTTCTTACTCTCAGCACAGCACCCAGACTTTCAGCAACCTTTCTGGAAGCTTCGATCTGCTCCTGCGGGATAACGTCCACCACGGACATGATGACCTTAGCTTCGCCGGTATTTACGCAGTTTCTTGTAAATTCATGCATAGCCTCCCAAGCGTCGGGGAATCTGGGGCGGGTAACTTTCATATACTCGTCCTTAGTGCCGGCGTTGAGGCTTATGGAAATGATGTCAAGCGCCTTGCACAGTTCCGGAGCGATATTTCTGCCGTTTACAAGGTCGCCCAGACCGTTTGTGTTAAGGCGCAGGGCAGGGCAGCCGGGGCGCTTTCTCAGATAGTCAGCGGTGGCAAGGATAGCGTCCAGGCGCTCAGTAGGTTCACCGAATCCGCAGAAAACGATCTCGTCGTACTTTGCGATGTCACGACTGTCGAGGTTCTCGGTTATCTCCTCCATAGTGGGTTCATGGTCCAGCCACAGGGGATCAGAACCATAAGCGCCGTCGGAATTGTTCCTTATGCAGAAAGTACAGGCGCAGGGACATTTGTTGGTGAAATTCAGGTAGAGGTTGTTTCCCACCTCATAGGAAATAGTCATTGACTTTTTCATGTTAAACACTCCTTGTATATATTAAAATAAGGTTACAGATTTAAAATCACTTGAAATATATGTTTCTATGTGATATAATTAAAGATATAGACATATTTGAGGTGATTCTTCTGAGATCATTGATTTCCGGTGCTGATGTGACTACAGCCGAAGGCTTCCGGTCTGACAAGCGCCATACCGTATGTATTTCCGGACACCGTGAAAAGAGTATAATCCCGGCTGATGGAGTTTCCGCTGACTTTGCCGCAGAGTGCGTTAAGGCGGTGCTTTACCGGTATATCGACATGGCTGTTGATATGGGCTACACCGATTTTATCAGTGGTCTTGCAATGGGGACTGATCTGTGGGCTGCCGGGTATATCCTGCGCCGAAAGGCACACAACAAGGATATACGCCTTATAGGGGCTATGCCATTTCTGCATCATGCTGACTTTTTCCCGCCTGAAAGCCGTAAGCTTTTATCTGAGGCAGAGGAAGGGTGCGATGTGCTTTTGTCGGTGTCGCCATATCCTGAGATACGCTACAGCAAAAGCGCCGCTTCAGGAAACGGTTACTCGCACGACCTTTACCGTGACAGGAACTACTTTATGGTAGACAATTCCTCAGCAGTCATCTCGTTCTATAATCCGGCTGAATACCGTTCCGGAACAGCCCAGACCATACGCTATGCCAATAAATGCGGGCTTACCGTAAGGTCATTCAGCATTGACGACGTTTATAGTATAATAGACGAAGCGCAGGGAGTACCTCAAAAAGTGCGGCGGAAAATAGCTTTCCTGCCGAACGTATTTGAGTCATCTGCGCCCTGACATTACTATTATACCACACATTCAGAATTTTGCAAGTAGCCCGGAAGCAGTTTTACAGTATGCCGGAGAAAGTTTTTCAACATTCTGTTGAATGAAGTGTTTGAACATACACTCAACACGGGCTGATGTTGAAAATGTGGAAAAGCTTGTTGATAAACGTATCAGCGCAAAAGAGTTTTCCACAGTGTTACTTTGTAAAAATATTTTTATTCACATACAAATGAATATTATCCTGTCGGAAATTATACTATCTGTTACATTCATGCAACATTTAAGTGTAATTCCAGGAAAAGAAAGGAAAAATAACAATGGCAAAGAAAAAAGCTGGCAGCTATGCTATCCCTTACCTTATCACCATATTCCTCGGACTTCTTATCGTGGGAGGTGCGGCATACTTCATCTACAACCACTTAGGTTATGGCAAGCCAAAGGAACTCACCACACCTACCCCCAGAAATGTACAGATCTCCACATATGACGATAACCACACCGTTCTTTTCGTACTGGAAGAACCGGATACAAAGTCGCCATACTCCTTCATGCTCATGAGGTCTATCCCCAAGGATAAGCGACTCCTGTTCATCGGTATCCCTACTACAACTATCGCAGTTGTGGACGGTCAGCAGAAAAGTATCCAGGGCGCTTATGAGACCGGCGGTATGACTTCTGCTGTATCCTTTACAGAGCAGGTATTCGGCGTTACGATCGACAGATACATGAAGTTGAAATCCGATTCCCTTATCAAGTTATGCGACATTTTCGGCGGTGTTACCTACGCTGTTCCGGCTGATACAGTAGGCTTCAACAGCGATGGCAGCGAGCAGTACCTTAATGCTGAGCAGATCGAAAAGCTGGCAACTTATCCCATGTACCCAGATGGCGAGATCCAGCGTGCTTATACTATCAGTTCGATCACAGCACATATGATAAACCAGACCGACGGCGCACGTATCGCTGACAATTTCGATAACAGCTTCAGCTCCGTTATCAATATGACTGAATCGAACATCACAGCCGTTGACTACAGAGAGCATAAGGTAGCTATCAAGAATATGTTCGAGCGTGGCTCATCTATCGCATCATTCCTTGTAATGGACGGCACAGACTCCGACGGCGATTTTATCCCCAGTCAGAGCTTTATCAACAACGTTGTTGACACATACTTCAATCAGGAGAGTAAATAATGGAAAATATCTTCGATTCCCATGCACACTATGCAGACAATGACTTCAAAAAAGTCCGTGACGAACTTCTGGCGACCCTGCCAGACAAGGGTGTGAAGTATGTCATGCTCGCTTCCACAAATGTTACTGACACTGTTAAAAACCTCGAACTTGCGAGGAAGTACAGCTATATATGGTCATCTTCCGGTATCCACCCCAGCGACTGCGAAAAAACTCCTGCCGGATACCTGGATCTTCTCCGTGAGACTGCTAATGACCCTAAAGTGCGTGCTATCGGCGAGATCGGTCTTGACTACCACTACCAGGAATTCTCAAAGGATATCCAGATGAAGTTCTTCACCGAACAGCTTGACCTTGCAAAGGAACTGAACAAGCCCGTTATCATTCACAGCCGTGATGCCTGCGAGGACACTATGGAGGTGCTGAGAAAGTACCGTCCTGAAGGCGTTATGCACTGCTTCAGCTACTCTGCCGAGATCGCAAAGGAGGTAGTGAAGCTTGGTATGTACGTGGGCTTCACAGGCGTGGTAACCTTCAAAAATGCTAACAAGACTGTCAAAGCCGTTGAAGCTGTTCCGCTGGAAAGACTTCTCCTGGAAACTGACTGCCCTTACATGGCTCCTGAGCCTTTCCGTGGACAGAAAAGCGAAAGCTCCATGATAGCCTATACAGCCGCTAAAATAGCTGAGATAAAGGGCTTGACAACTCAGGAAATACTCGACATCACCTGCGAAAATGCAAAACGATTCTACGGCATCGAGGAGTGAAACGGCAATGTACTACTGCTGCGGAATAACTGAAAAAGGCGTTATGCCGCATAACGAGGACGCTTTACTCATCGGGCGGAGAATATTCGACATGGGCTCTGACGAGCAGACTATTTCCGGCGCTTTCACAGCCGCAGTTTCTGACGGCGTATCCGGCGAGAACTCCGGTGAGCTTGCGTCGAAAATGTGCCTTGAAAGACTGAAAAATGCCGACATTTCCGGGCTTGATACAGTTGAGGAGAATATACTCGCTATCCACCATGAGCTGAAAGAGTACAGCAAGGAAAGCGAGGACGACAGGAATATGCAGACCACTCTCTGCGGAGTACATATCGACGACAGCGGAGCAGTTACAGCGTTCAATGTGGGCGATTCACGGCTTTACAGCTATCAGTTCGGCAGACTGCGCCAGATATCCAAGGATCAGTCGCTTGTGCAGATGCTTATTGAAAGGGGAGGGATCACCGCTTCCCAGAGCCGCACACATATCCGGCGGAATATCATCTTCCCGGTCATCGGAAGCCATTCCGCTGAACCGAAGGTGGACGTTTCGGTAATGTCTCAGCCTATGGAGTGCGGAGATATGCTGCTTTTGTGTACCGACGAGCTTTCCGACCATGTACCGGCAATGGATATCCAGGAAATACTCGACCTGCCCAAGCCCCTTCCGGAGCGCCTTTCCCTGCTGGTGCAGACTGCGCTGGAACGCCGCAGCAACGACAATATCTCAATAATAGCTATACTTCGCCAGGAATAACAAAAACCCCTGACATGGCTTCACAGTACTATGATGCCTTGTCAGGGGTATTTTTATACGGCTCAGCGCTTTGCGATAACTTCGCCGCTGTTCTTCCATATGCTGTTTTCAGGAACTACACCACGGACACAGCTTGTGGGGTAGATATTGGAGTGTCTGCCGATAACTGTACCAGGGTTCAGCACGCTGTTGCAGCCGACCTCAACATAGTCGCCCAGCATTGCGCCTATTTTCTTGATGCCGGTAACTATCTGCTCGTTGCCGGACTTGATGACAACGTTTGTCTTGTCAGACTTTACATTTGAGGTGATAGAGCCAGCGCCCATGTGTGACTTATATCCGAGGATACTGTCACCAACGTAGTTGTAGTGGGGAGTCTGTACATTGTCGAATATGATAACATTCTTCAGTTCAGCGGAATTTCCTACCACGCAGTTGCTTCCAACCAGTGCGCTTCCTCTGATGAATGCACAGTGGCGAACTTCAGTCTCAGCGCCGATAATGCAGGGAGCGCCGATATAAGCACTGGGGAAAACCTTAGCAGTCTTGTGTATCCAAACATTCTCCGCAGGGCTGTCGTATTCGTCAGGGCTGAGAGTTTTTCCCAGAGCGATTATCATATCGCTGATGCCTTTGAGTGCCTCCCAGGGATATGTGAAACCTTTCAGATAGTCAGCAGCCATAGTGTGGCTAAGGTCGTAGAGTGAAGTTATTTTAGCATTTTCCATAATAATCTCCTTATTTATCGTTGTAGTAATAATCAAGCATAAGATCGACCATGCGTGAATAGCTTTTGATGCCGTCTTCAACGCCGTTTATCTTCATGCTTGCATCAGAAACTTCTGTTGAAACTGAGCTTACAGTATCAGTGGGGAGCAGTTCCTTATCCTCGTTTTCCTCCCAGTAGTTGTCCGGCAGAAACCTGAACCAGTCACGGCGGACTTTGTCGCTGATAAGGTCAGTTACTTCGATAGCGCTGTATATTTCATTGCTGACTACCTGGTTATGAACATAACCCAGTGCATCGAGAACTCCGCTGTAGCGAACCTGAGGATCATCGCTGGACATGGTGGCGATGAAGGAAATGAAGTTTGCCTCGTCCTCCTGCATATAGCCTTTCAGGTGGGAGTACTCGTGGCAAATGGTGGAGGGCAGATTTGTCCGCACCATATCGGCATTATAGGTAGCTTCCATTGAGAAGGGGATATACATTCCCAGCAGATTTGACTGACTCATAAAGAACGAGAACATAATAGGCTTAGCGTCGGGGTAGTAGCCTTTAAGCTGTGGATAGTCACCGGAAATATTGTGCATAGCCTCTCTGCAAGCGTCCATAGGGTCGCCGGAAAGCTCGAACCTGTCCTCGCTGTCACGGGGAACTTCCTCCGCCAATTCATTTGCCTGCATCACAAGGTCACGGTAAAGCTGAACAAGCTGTGCATCGGTATGCTGTGCTGTAACATCGAAGTAGCGCTCCGAAAAACGTGTGCAGCCGTAGAGGGTGAAGCAGTTGAGCGTTTCCGTCGCCATAACGAACGTAAGCACCCAGAGCAGGGTAGTCATAGCGAAGCCGATGATCTGCCGCCAGATTTTTCTCCTGACGATGAGCATAATTATCAGCACCGGAATACCTACTATCACCAGAAGTATCCCTATGATAGTCAGTATCTCACCAAGGGATACCGGCAGCAGTCCGCTAAGGAATGCAAAGGGCGTTGATATGTACGGGAAAACGTTCTCCGCATAGAAATCAGCAAATGCCGGCAGCAAACGTCCTGCGGCAGTCAGGAGGAGCGAGACTGCCAGTATTATCAGCGGTATTTTGTATCGCTTCTTCATATTCAGAGTTTTACAGGCAGAGTTTTGATGAGCTGTGCATCATACTGCTGTATATAGAAAGCATCACTTGCGTTAACATCGCCGTCACCGGTAACTTCTGCATTTTCAAGTCCCTGATCGGTAAGCGGGTACTTTTCCTTATTAGCACTGTACTGCAAAACTGTAACTATATCGGTAACAGAAACCTTTCCGTCGATGTCCGCATCGCCTGCCAGATATCCGGGAACGACCTTTACGGTTATCTTAGCGGAATAAGTGCTGGAATTTGCCACGATAACAGCTTCGCCGTAGCCGACAGCGGTAACAACGCCATTTTCGTCAACGGTGGCAACGTCCTTGTTCATGGATATCCACTCAGGAGTCTCGCTGAATCCGGTCGCACTCAGTTCCAGGGTCTTGCCGATGCCCTTTATCTCCGTATCGCTTCCCAGTGAGGGACGCTCGGAGATACTTACGTTTACAGTAACGTTGTACTTAATGCTGTTTATAAGCGCAGTAACCACGGTTTTTCCGCTTGAAACTGCGGTAACTATTCCCTCCTGGTCAACTGTGGCGATACTCTCGTCGGCGCTTGACCAGACTATCTCAGCATCCTCCGGAACGCCTTTCAGGTTCACTTTTCTGGACTTTGCCTCGTCGTTCAGTTCGATACTTCCCAGGTCAACGGTGTCGCCGGTGGAAACGCCTGTGTAAGTGGAGGTAACGTCGGTATAGTAGCGTGTCTTGCCGATAACCGCATAGATACGGCAAGTTCCCTCACCGACAGCGGTAACAGTGCCGTCGTCTGAGACCTTTGCCACGGTCTCGTCAGTAGATGACCACTCTATAACAGTTCCCTCCGGAACAGTAACATTTATCTTGTATGCATTGTTAGTATTGGTCAGGGTGATATTGCTGCCGATGAACGAATCCTTGTACTCCTCCTCAGTCTCGCCGGACTGAGTTTTTTCGTACTCGGAAGTGATATTGATTATGAAGATAAAGTTCTTATAGACTGCTCTGATCTCGCAGTTTCCCTTGCCCTTGGCGGTGATAACGCCGTCAGCGTCGACTGTAGCCACACTCTCGTCAGTAGATGACCATTCAGCCATATCGTTGGTGATGTTGCTGAGTTCCGGTTTTACGACACTCTGGGCATTGTTCAGGGTAATGTCGCCGATAACTTTGCTTACAGGGGTATTATCCTCGCCTGCAAGGACATTTACCTCGAAAGTGATAGTCTGGTTGCTGAGGACTGCGTAAACATAGGTAGTACCCACACCAACAGCAGTGATATGCGCTGAAAGATCTCCGTCAGGTGTGACTTCCGCAATGGAAGTGTCGTCGCTGAACCACTGCGGTGTCTCGGTGGTGTTGCCTACAGACACCTCATAAACTTCGCCTACGTGAGGTATATTTACAACATCGGAAATATTTTTCTCTGCGGCATCGGCAGTAAACTGCTTACTTACAACAGCCGGTGAAGCAGGGATCATGCCGCACAAAACGGCAGCCGCCGCAATGCAGGCAATTATACTCTTATTCATACAAGTTCTCCTTTATAAAAATATAACTTTATTATATACCCGTAATTTAAGTTTGTCAACTGCCAAAATCCTCCCTTGGTAATATTAGTTTTATCGCCCAGACCGGCACATCGTAGTTATTGTCATCGTTTTCCAGAAAAGCGAAAGCTGTCCGGTAGTCCGGCTGTTTTTCGGGGAAGTGTCCCCAGCCATCAGTGAAGTAAACAAGCCCACGGAGGTCTGTGAATTTGCCATGTTCTATAAGTGTGTCCACGTAGTCGAAGACCGGGCGGAAGTCAGTTCCGCCGAAGCCGTGGAGTTCCAGTTCTTCAAGCATGGCATCGAGTTCGTCAGTGGAAGTTATGACGGTATCCTGCTGAACCTTTGAATCGCACTGGATAATATGCACGTTCACACGGCTGAAAAAGCTGCTGCCGCTGCTGAGGATATTCCAGGTCTTGCGGAGAAATCCCTGGACTATCTCGCCGTCAACTGAACCGGAGGTATCAACTGCTATCACGAAATCACGTATGCGCTTTTCTTCCTTGTACTCCAGCGGTTCGATAAGCGCCACATCGCCGTACTCATGCAGACCATAGCAGTAGAAGGAGTAGTCGAAGGAATCCGTATCAATGTGCATGACCTCGCCGTATACCGAGAATTTACGCAGAAAATCGGCATAATCGTATCGCTCACGGGTAACAGCTTCAAGTGCTTTCACCAGACTGCCGGGAACATCTCCACGGCTGCTTACGAAGTTTTCGAGTTCTGTGCGGGCGCTTCTGGCGGTGTCCTGCCACACATCACGGAGTTTCACCTGTGCATCAGTAAGGAGGGATATATCCGTAGGGCTGCGGTGATCTGAAAGAGTATCGCTTTCATCAACAGTGTCGTCACCCTTTCCGCCTGGCATTGCCGGAGATGCGGAAGAAGCGCCATTGCAGAAAGCTTCTTCCTCCGGTGGATACCAGCTTGTGTGGTCATCACGGGTAAAGAGTGCTGAAAGCCGGAGAAGTTCCGGCGGTGAAAGGTTCTGGCGGCGGATATGGGCAAAGATCTTTTCCGCTGTTTGCAGGTGGAGTTTTTCGCTGATCTCCCGGATAGTTTTCTGCGCCTCATCAGAAAGCGGCGGAAGCGGTTTCCGCAGAGGAAGCTGGCTAAGCTGCATTTCTGCGGCAATATCGCAGGCAAGTCCCCATGATATCGGGTCAACATCGCTGCTGACGAATGGGTGGCAGAAAAGTGCATGAAGGACAGTATGCAGATAGGCGGCAGTAACCGACTCCGGGCTTTTTCGGAATGTGCGGACGATCCATTCAGGGTCGTACCAGATCTTCCTGCCGTCGCAGCCAATACTGCGTCCGCCGGGGACAGGAGTCATGCGGCAGACGGCAGTCTCCAGAAAGCGCATTTCCAGAAAGATACTATTCCTGGTCATTGTAAGTATTTCTTCGGCAGCAGCATTGATTTTCTGCATAAGCAGTTCGTCCATGAGGTGGTTTCTCCTTAAAGTAATGTTACAACCATTATATCATCGAACCCATCAGGTGTCAACGCAAGAAAGTTTACAAGGCACAAAATGAACTTGTATTCATTAAACTAATTCATCTTTCCTACTTTACACTTTCATTTGATATTCACAAAATTTACTTGATTTGTGTCTTAATAAGTGGTATAATTTATTTGTATAAATGACAATTGGGTTTAATCAATATAAAATACTATATCATTATTTTAGGAGTTTTGTATGAGCAAGAATAAGCCAAGCCTGAAAAATATCCGAAGGCTTCAGCTATATATGATTCTCGGTTACGCACTCATTGTTATCACTGCTGTTGCCGCTGTATCTGGTCTGACAGCCAAGAAAACCGATGAAGTTCTGAAAAATAAAGTCATTTCAATGTCGTCATCACTTAACGTCCAGATGAAGCTGAATCTGGACAGCTACCTTTCACGCATGGAAACTATAGGCACTCTCGCTTTCGGAGTTCCTGAATTCTATACCTATGACGCTACCGACCCGAATAATGACGAATTCGATGCTCTGAGTAAAGAGAAGATAATCACTGACAAACTCTACAGCCTGTGTATCATGGAGAACTTCGTGGACTACGGCGTTGTGTACCGCAATAACCGCACTGTCGGAAAGATCTCCAACGGTACAGCTTCCCTTTTCGGCGATAAGATCTTTGACGAACTTCATTCCATGATAAAGCGCCAGCGTACCAACGACGGCTGGGCTGCCGGCTACAACAGCGACTTCCGCCGTATCTACTACGTCAAGAGTATCCACGAAAATGCGCTTCTGGTCATCTCCTTCTATGCCACTGAGCTTCAGCAGGTATTTGATAACCCCGAAACTCTCAGCGATATGGCTATCCGCCTTACTGACAGCAGCTACAATATCATCTACTCCTCTGAGAAAGATGAAGTCGGCACTGTTTTGCCGGAAAATATCGCAGAAAGAGTCCGTGACCACTCCTCGTCTACTGTTATGGACGATGCTTACCTGGTCTCTGTAAATGCCTGCGGCGATGACTGGTTCGTTATCTGTTCTATACCTACGGAAATTATCCTGGGTGAGAAAAAGCAGATGCAGTATTACATAATCATGGTGGGAGTTATGGCGGCGGCTCTGGCGCTGCTTATCAGTACCGAGCTTTCATTCAGACTTGTGTCTCCCGTGAAGGCGTTCGTTTCCTCCCTGGACACTAAAGCAAGCACTGACCAGCTTACAGGTATCCTCAATAAGAAGGCATTCGAGGAAATGGCTTCCCAGCGCCTTGAGACTTCGCTTTCTATCGAGCGCCATGCACTTATCCTCCTTGACCTGGATAACTTCAAGGGCGTTAACGATAATTTAGGTCATGCCTATGGCGATAAGGTACTTTCAAAAACCGGAAGTATCCTCCGTGGTACATTTTCTACTGAGGACTTTCTGGGACGTGTAGGCGGCGATGAATTTGCAGTCCTCCTTAACGGTGTTCCGGAAAACGATAACGAGTTCCTGGAATTTGTAAAGGGTAAATGCCGGGAGCTTTGCGAGCAGTTTGCTTCAAATTACACCGGTGACAACGGAGACTATAAGATCTCCGCAAGTATCGGCGTTTCACTATGCCCCGACCACGGCAGGGATTTCGATGTGCTTTATAAGGCTTCCGACTCTGCACTGTATATCTCCAAGAAAAAGGGCAAGGACACCTATACTATCTATTCACCGGAAACTCAGGAGGTGAATGCTCAATGAGAAACATCAAAAAAGCTGTTTCCATTACACTTGCTGCCACTTTGCTCTGCTCATGCGGAAGCAGTCCGGTAGTTAAAGAACAGATCGAGCAGACCCAGATAACCCTTTCATGGTGGGGAAACGATAAACGTAATGAGTATACCCTTGAAGCTGTGGAACTCTTTGAGGAGCAGCACCCTGAAATCAAAGTTAAATGCAACTATTCCGAATGGTCAGGCTACGAAGCAAGAAGCCGTGTGCAGATGAACTCCGACACCGAAGCGGACGTTATGCAGATAAACGTGGGCTGGCTTTCGGAGTATTCCGCTGACGGCAAAGGTTACTATGACCTCGATTCACTCAGCGAATACGTTGACCTTTCCTGCTTCCCGGATAAGATACTGGATTACGGCAGAATGAATGGTGTTCTCAATGCCATACCTATCGCCATGAATGCTGAGACTATCTACTACAATATGGACATTCTCAACAAGTACGGCATTTCACCCCCGAAAACCTGGGACGAGGTAACTGCCGCTGCGGAGATACTCAGCAAGGACAATATCTATATCCTGGCAGGGGCTTCAAAGTCCATGTGGCTGTACACTCTTACCTACGCCGAACAGGTCATCGGAAAGCCTTTCCTCAACGAGGACGAGACTCTCGCCTATACACCGGAGGAAGTGCAGGTAATGATTGACTTCTACTGCGATATGGTAAAGAAAAAGGTTTTCCCGCAGGTGGAGTACTACCAGAAGATCGACATCGACAATAATACCTACGCCGGTACTATCGGCTGGGTCAGCGACGCTATCAACTACTTTTCAACTGTCATGGATAAGGGGCAGAACGTCATCGCCGGCGACTATACTGCTTTTTCGCCGGAGGACGCTGGAAAGGGCTGGTACGCTAAACCGGCTACCCTCTACGCTATAAGCAAGAATACCGTCCACCCAGTGGAATCGGCAATGCTTCTTGACTTCATGCTCAACAGCGAAGATTGGGCGCTTCTTCAGGGCGTGGAAAAGGGTATCCCCATAAGTTCAAAGGCTAAGAAAGCCCTGGACGAAGCCGGTCAGCTAAGCGGTTTGCAGTATGAAGCTTCGCTGGTCATGGACAATAATACCAAGATAGCCCATATGAGCCCGGTATATGAGAATACCACACTCATCGACGCTTTCATTAACAAGTGTACCGAGGTAATATTTGACAAGACCTCCAATACCGATGCGGCTAAGGATTTGTATGAGCAGTTCAAGGAAGTTACCGGATAAGAATTACACCGCTTTACTGTGCATTTGCAGTAAAGCGGTGTTTTTGTTAAACGATGCTCTCCAGCTTGACCCTCAGCTTGCGGATTATCTTCTTCTCAAGCCGTGAAATATATGACTGGGATATGCCTATTTGCTGGGCAACTTCTTTCTGTGTCTTTTCCTTGCCGTCGATAAGCCCGAAGCGCATTTCCATTATCTCCCGTTCCCTGTCACCAAGTTCCGAAACGGCGCTGCGGAGAAGTTCACGTTCTGCCTCGGATTCTATACCACGGTTCACCACGTCCTCCTCCGTGCCAAGAACGTCCGACAGCAGCAGTTCATTGCCGTCGTAGTCGATGTTCAGCGGCTCGTCAATGGAAAGTTCGCTCCGGTACTGAGAGGACTTCCGCAGGAACATGAGTATCTCGTTTTCAATGCACCGTGATGCATATGTGGCAAGCTTGATGTTCTTGTCCGGTCGGAAGGTGTTCACCGCCTTGATAAGCCCGATAGTGCCTATGGAAACCAAGTCCTCGATGCCGATGCCTGTGGACTCGAATTTCTTCGCAATATACACCACAAGCCGCAGATTATGGACGATAAGCTCCTTCCTTGCCTCCTTGTCCTGTTCCATCAGCCGCCTGAAAACCTCCGCTTCCTCCTGTTTTGAAAGCGGAGCAGGCAGCGTATCAGCGCCGTTTATGTAGTATACCTGTCCTCTGAAAAGTTTTCTCAGTCCTGAAATCAGTTCGCTAAAAAAATCCATGATGCTCTCCTTAGTTCTTTAGAATGTCCGGGTCAAATATTGCCTTGCCGCCGCTTCTGCCTTGTCCTATCATCACATCTACCGCACGGCGCTCACCTGTGACCCGGCTTATGATGAGTACCTCGTCCGGACGAAAGACCGGTATCACCCCCTCAGCGGATACAGTTGTGCAGGCAAGAAGCCGGAATCCTCTGGGAAGCTGTGATATATCGCCGCCGAACCCGGTAAGTTCCCGGAATTTGTCCTCGCCGCATATGACCACCGGCGTTCCCGTAAAATAGTCGATAAGCTTGTTGCCGGTGTCCGCAAGACCGTCAATGGAAGTTACCCTGTCATTGTAGCGTATCACTATCCGGTAGCTGTCATCAGCACAATTTCTGGTCAGCATCAGCCCTATGCGGACGATACCATAGAATACCGCAGTAGTAATAACAAGTACCGTCAGGGAGAAGTCTATGTAGAAGCTGCCGTTGGAAAAGTGCATACCTGCCGGACGAAGCCAGGTGTACACGCCATAAATACAGCCTGCCAGCAGGAAGTTCACCGCAAAGAAAGTACCGGTATTTATGAGAAGCCGCCGCCTGCTCTGTATGCCGAAAGCGCATATCACTATGGTAACTGCCGCCGCCGATTTGATGAGAAAATTAACTATCTCAGGAAGCTGTGGCAGGAGTATCATCAGCGAATAGAGACTGCCATAAAACGCAGCCAAAATGCACCTCCACCCCCTCAGCGGCGAGTGCGTCAGCCGGGAGGTTATCCGCAGGAGAAAGAAGTTCACATACACGTTCAGGACGATCAGAACATCTGCATAGATCGTCTGCATCTTTTCACCCCCATAACCATTATAATGCAGCGAGGGTGCGGAATATGTCGCTTACTGCGAAATTTTCTGCCGCAGGATAACCCATTACCCGACCGCAGAAAATTGCCGGAAACTGCGGAAAATAGCGGTTAATGCACATATCACAGGAACGATCAGGCTTACAGGCACAGACAGGAGGTTCACAGGCACTTTCAGAAGTGGTAGACTTTTTCTGAAAGGAGTTTTTTGTTATGGTTAAAAGATTTATTAGTATGTGTACCGCTTCCCTTATGCTGCTTGCCTGTGTTCCGGTGAATACCTTCGCTGAACAGACCGCTTCCCCCGGATTTACCTACAGTATCACTGATAATGAGGCGGTCATAACTGGTTTTACCGGCGAGCCGGAATGTATCGTTATCCCGGAGACTTTGGAGTACTGTGCAGTCACCCGCATTGCCGACAACGCTTTCTACGGCTGTTCTTCACTGAAACAGGTCATACTCCCGGATAGCCTGCGTGAGATAGGTCATCACAGTTTTTACGCCTGTTCGCAGCTTGGGACAGTTGTAGTGCCGGACAGCGTTACTTCATTGGGGGCTGGCTGTTTTTGTGGCTGTGCAGAACTTGGCAGCGCAGAACTTTCTGAGGGACTTTCCAGCCTGCCGGAGTCCTGCCTGCGTGCCTGTCCGAAACTGCGGAGCATCGTTCTTCCAGAGAGCGTGAAAAGTCTGGGGGACTTCTGCTTTTCCGGAGACACCGGGTTGGAATTTGTGTCACTGGGCGACCAGATCATCAGCATCGGTGACTGTGCATTTTATATGTGCAGCAGTCTGAAAGGACTTTACGTTCCGCCAACTGCCACGAAAATGGGCGTGTGCTGCGCCGGGTATATCCCAACTCAGGAGGGGGCAGTCACCGATGACGACTTCGTTATTATCGGCGCAAAAAAGTCCACGGCATACGCCTATGCCCGTGAGAACCACCTGCGGTTCATCAGCGCTTCCAGTACCGCCCAGGCGCTTGCAATACAGGAAATAAGCCGTGGGACGAGCCTGAAAGGTATCCCGTTCTACTTGCTCACACTTGGGCTTGCTGTGCTTGTGGGAGCGGCGGCATTAAAGAGTATCCGTAAATTTAAGTTATAACAAATATATAATAAAAAAATGCCAAAATCGCAATTTTTCCCTTGATTTTTGATAACTTTTGTGGTATTATTAGTTTAATGATTACTTACAGTTTAATTTCAGCTTAAATTATCATTCGTTTAATATATATTTATATATAATATTTTTATGGAGGGAAAAACATGATCAAACCCAAGAAACTGCTGGCAGCTGTTCTGGGCGGCGCTATGGCACTCAGCGCTGTTCCCGCTCCCATTTCCGCTGATGCAGCCGACGCAACCGTGGAGAACTCTGGTCTGCTTATCGACTACGCAAGAGCGCTCCAGTACTCAATGTACTTCTATGACGCAAATATGTGCGGCGATCAGGTTGACGAGAACACCCGCCTTTCATGGCGTGGCGACTGCCATACCTACGATGCTCACGTACCTATGCAGCCCTGGGACGGCAGCCGCAAAAACTCCGGTACTAACCTTTCTCAGGAGTTCATGGACAAGTATAAGGACGTTCTCGACCCCGACGGTGACGGTACTATCGACGTTGCCGGCGGTATGCACGATGCCGGCGACCACGTTGAGTTCGGTATGCCTGAGAACTACTCCGCCGCTACTCTTGGCTGGGGTTACTATGAGTTCCGTGACGCTTATGTGAAGCTGGGACAGGACGACCACATCGAGACTATTCTCCGCTACTTCAATGACTACCTGATGAAGTGTACTTTCCGTGACAAGGACGGCACTGTTATCGCTCATTGCTATCAGGTGGGCGAGGGCGGAATCGACCACGACGTTTGGGAGTCGCCGGAAGTTGACTCAATGGTAAGACCTGCATGGTTCCTTACCGCTGAGAAGCCCCAGACCGACTACGTTGTATCTGCTGCCGCTTCTCTGGCTATAAACTATATGAACTTCAAGGACACTGATCCTGATTACGCTGAAAAGTCCCTTGACTACGCTCTTGCTCTCTGGGATTTTGCCAACGCAAACCCGAAGGAGCTTTCCGATAACGGTGACGGCCCGATGCAGTTCTACGGCTCAAACAAGTGGGAAGATGACTACTGCTGGGCTGCTGCATGGCTCTATGAAGCTACCGGCGACGCTTCTGTTTTTGACGGTGCTTATGAGATCTTCGACTACTACGCTCCCTCCGGCTGGTGCTACTGCTGGAACGATATGTGGTCTGGCGCAGCACTCAAGTGGGCTGTTATCAATCAGGAACACCCCGAACTTGACCTGGTTCAGAAGATAAGAGATGCTCAGGGCAAGAACAAGTACGTTTTCGATGACTTCTGGGATAATGACTGCCTGGGCAAGTGCTTCAAGACATGGAAGGATACAGAAACTCCCGGCGGCTATGCTTACCTCAATGAGTGGGGCAGCGCAAGATATAACACAGCTATGCAGCTCGTTCTCATGGTAATGGATAAGTATCACAACGACGGCAAGCCCGGTGAGGGAAGCCTCTGGGCTAAGAAGCAGATGAATCTTATCCTGGGCGACAATGATGTTACATTCACAGAGCGTATCAACGCAAATAAAGCAGCCGAGAAAGCCGGTGAGGAAGCTCCCTGGAGCGCAGATGAACTCCATGGCCCAAGAAGCCTTGTGGTAGGTTACAATGAGACTTCCGTAAAGTATCCCCACCACCGTGCTGCTTCTGGTCTGCTGGAAGCTACTGATACCCGTGAGCAGAGACACGTCCTCTGGGGTGCTCTGGCAGGCGGTTTCGATGCTAAAGACGCTCACGACGATTACACTAATAACTATATCCTCAATGAGGTAACTATCGACTATAACGCTGCTTTCGTAGGCGCTTGTGCAGGTATGTACACATTCTTCGGTACTGACGATATGGCTGTTACCGAGAACTTCCCACCTGTTGAGCCTGAGGCATCAGAGACAGAAGGCGGCGGCGGTTACTGGGTAGAGGCTTGCGGTATCGACGACCTCCACTCCGACGGTGCTGGCGTTACCAAGGTTTCATTCAAGGTAATGACAGGTGCTACAAAGCCATCTGACAAGATCACTGTACGCTACTACTTTGATACTTCCGAGATCTCAAATGTTGCTAACGTTAAGGCAAGCGAACTCTATGACCAGGCTTCCGCAGAGGTTGAGGGCGCTAATGGCGAGGTTTCTCAGCCTATCAAGTATGACAAGAAGGAAAATACCTACTACGTTGAGGTAAGCTTCGGCGATTTCGTAGTTGCTAACTCTGGTAAGAAGTATCAGTTCCTTTTAGGCTTCTACTACGGCGATACATGGAATCCTAAGAACGACTGGAGCTATCAGGATCTTCCCATATTCGATGTTGACGACGCTTTCTTCGGCAACGGCAACGAGGCAAGAGTAGAGAATATCTGTATCTACGATGACGGCGTTCTCGTAGGCGGTACAGAGCCGGACGGTTCAGTTCCCGCAACTACTGAGGCTGCTGAGAAGCATGAGAATGCTAATACTACAACTACCACTGCTGCAACTACTAAGGCTGATTCTACAAAAGCAAAGATCAAGGGCGATGCTGACTGCAACGAAACTATTTCTGTAGCTGATATCGTGCTTACTCTCCAGTATGCATCTAACAAGAGCAAGTACCCCCTCAAGGAAGAAGGTTTTGCTAACGCTGACTGCAACGAAGACGGTGTAGTTGACGCAAAGGACGCATTTATTATCCAGCAAATCGACGCAGGTACTCTCTAAGTCGTGCTGAGGGGCGGCTATTGGGGGAAACCCTTTTGAAAAAGGGTTATCCCCCAAACCCCCTTCCTAAAACTTCTAAATTAAAAAAATTTCCCCTGATATGGCGGCGAAAAACTACAGGCTCTTGCAAGTGTAGGTTCGCCATATCAGGGGTAAATTTTTTTAAGCTAAAAGTCTTGGGAAAGGGGGGCTGGGGGTGACTCCCCACAGTGTGGGGAGATGTCAGCGAAGCTGACAGAGGGGACCGCCTCCGTCAGAGGAACCTTTCTTCAGAAAGGTTTCCCCCAGTAAACAGCCCCTCAGACGAGCTTGCGCTCGTCGCAGTATTCACATTCGAGGAGTGACTCGCCGCCCTTTGAGCGGAAGCTCTTAGGCAGATACTCCTCATGGTTGGTGATACATCTGGGATTATCGCATTTTACAGCCGGGTAAACCTTTCCCTTGAGTGTCTCAGAGGGCTTCTTCTCCTGGAGAATGGTCATAATAAGCGCCATTCTTACGAAAACGCCGTACTTTGCCTGAGTGAAGTACATTGCTCTCGGATCGTCGTCAACGTCCACAGTGATCTCGTCAACTCTCGGCAGGGGGTGCATAACGATAAGGTCTTTGCGTCCCAGGAGCATTTTCTTTCTGTCCAGGACGTAGGTATTTTTCTGAGCGAGGTAGTCCTCACGGCTTGCGAATCTTTCCTGCTGGATGCGGGTCATGTACAGCACGTCAAGGTTTCCGATAGCTTCCTCGATAGTATTGACTTCCTCAAAAGTGCTGCCGTTTGCCTTGATAATATCCTTGATATACGCCGGCATACGCAGTTCGGGGGTGGATATGAACACGAACTTGTTATTCTCGAACATACTCAGCGCCTTGCAGAGTGAGTGAACGGTTCTGCCGTTGATAAGGTCGCCGCACATACCGATAGTCAGACCGGTAAGTCTGCCCTTTTCGATTTTCAGTGTAAGCAGGTCGGTGAGAGTCTGAGTTGGGTGGAGGTGACCGCCGTCGCCTGCATTGATAACGGGGCAGTCAGCGGTCAGAGAAGCAGCCTTTGCAGCTCCGGCAATGGGGTGACGGATAACCAGTACATCTGCATAGCTGCTGACAATCTTGGTGGTATCCTTGATAGTCTCGCCCTTTGAAACCGAGGAGTTAGCCGGGTTATCGAAGCCGATTATCTGTCCGCCAAGGCGTATCATAGCAGTCTGGAAGGACATCTGTGTACGAGTGGAAGGCTCATAGAAAAGTGTAGCCATGACCTTTCCGTCGCACTCATGTGCAAAGCGCTTAGGGTCATTTCTGATCTCCTCGCCAAGCTCGACCACCTTTTTCCACCAGGACACCGGATAGTCATTCAGATCAATAAGATGCTGATACTCTGATCGCATAATTTTTACCTCCGTTAAATTTGTTAAATATTGGTCACTTGTTTTCTGTAAAGTACACTCCGTACCAGATAAGGAAGCTGAAAACTGTCCATATCTTACGGGAATTATCAGCCTTACCTGCACGGTGGTCGTCAAGAAGCTTTACAAGAGCAGGGGTATTGAAGAACTGCTCCGAAGCCTCGCTCTCGAACGCCTCACGGACGATGCTGTAGTACTTATCCTCTTTCAGCCACACCCTTATGGGAACAGGGAAACCCAGCTTTTTCTTGGCAGCGGTCTTAGCTGTCTGCTCAGGAGTATCCTGTTTAGCGGCAAGGCGCATAGCGTACTTTGTGATGTACTTAGTCTCGGCAGTACCGGCATCGTGGGTAACTCTGTATCGGGTAGGTATCTTCTCCGCCAGCGCCATTATCTCCTTATCCAGGAAAGGCACACGAAGTTCCAGGGAGTTCGCCATACTCATTTTATCGGCTTTCAGGAGGATATCTCCAGCCATCCAGAGGTGCAGGTCGAGGAACTGCATTTTAGTAACGTCGTCCTTATCCTTTACTCTGTTGAAGTACGGGCGGGTTATAGCCTGCGGAGAGGGGGCATCGGTAGTTATTTTCAGCAGAGCCTTGCGCTCAGCAGGGGTGAACATATAGGCATTTCCGATGAAGCGCTCCTCAACGTCCTTGCCCTTGCGGACGAAGAAGTTCACGCCACGGTGCGCCGGAAGTTTCTCCGCAGCCCTGCCGATAGCACGTCTGATGCTTTTGGGGAGCTTGTCGTAGAGAGTGCCGTCAGGGTCGCTGTAAACGTTATATCCGCCGAATATCTCATCTGCGCCCTCGCCGGAAAGTACAACTTTAAGCTGCTGTGATGCGATATTGCAAACAAAGTAAAGGGCGACTGCCGAGGGGTCAGCGAGGGGTTCGTCCATATGGTACTGTATCTTTTCAAGGCTGCCCCAATATTCCTCCGGGGTGATGACCTTGCTGCGGTTTTCCTTGCCGATAGCAGCGGAGAACTCCTTTGCCCAGCCGATCTCGTTGTACTTCTCGTCATTTCCGAATCCGACAGTGAATGTCTTGTCAACGTCTGCAACTGCTGCAACGTAGCTTGAATCCACGCCGCTTGACAGGAATGAACCAACCTCAACATCGGCTATTTTATGGGCATTTACTGAGTCGTGGAAGGTATCTGAAATACGCTTTACCCATTCATTAAGGTCAGGCTTATCGTCCTCATCGAAGTTAACGTCCCAGTAGCGCTTTATCTGCATCTTGCCGTCCTTGATGCGGAAATAGTGAGCCGGGAGCAGCTTGTAGACGTTCTTGAAGAAAGTCTCTTTTGTTACGGAATACTGGAAAGTGAGGTAGCTTTCGAGCGCCGCAGTATTCAGTTCCTTAGTGAAATCGGGGTGTTCCAGGAAACTTTTTATCTCAGAGCCGAACATGAAAGTACCGTTCATAACGGCGTAGTAAAGTGGCTTGATACCGAAGAAATCCCTTGCGCCGAAAAGTTCCTTTTTATTCTTATCCCAGATCACGAAAGCGAACATACCTCTCAGCATATTCAGCAGTTTCTCGCCGTACTCCTCATAGCCGTGGAGGAGAACCTCTGTATCGGTGTTAGTGGTGAAAGTATGACCGGCAGCAACGAGTTTTTCACGAAGCTGGCGGTAGTTATAGATCTCGCCGTTGAATATAATGACCTTTGACTTATCCTCATTGAAGATAGGCTGGTCGCCGCTTGATGAAACGTCGATAATACTGAGGCGGCGGTGACCCAGGGCAATGTTCTCGTCGATGTACTGACCGCCTGCGTCAGGGCCTCTGTGCTTGATTCTGTCCATCATTCTGCCCAGGACGTTTTCCGGGTCAGTGACGGGGTTTGTAAATCCTACGATACCGCACATAAAAAAACCTTACCTCTCTGAAAAAATAATCTCCTGAAATATTATACTACATTGAATCATGAATTGCAACAACTCCCGGCAAATTTTTTCCCTTATTCATAATTAGTAAGGTATAAATCAGAAATTTTTGTTACTCAATGGTTTTTATTTTTGAACGTGGGGAAAAAGGAGGATCAGGAAAGGAGAGTCCTCTTTGACAGCACAGAGATTTATCAAAAGAGCACGGCAACAGCATTTACTTTCCGTGAAACATTTTCCGCCATACAAGAAAACTGCCGTCAGCCGTAGAAATGTGGACGACGGACAAACAAGCCGGCGAGAGAAAGCGTGCTATTTCGACAGATAAATTCCAGAAAACGGTG